>CAYOXK010000008.1:2608-53454 GCA_964407915.1 uncultured Gammaproteobacteria bacterium | reverse complement strand
AGTTCTTGCGCAACGTCGCCCAAGTGGCGACTGTAGGCAATGGGCTGGTGACCTCTAGCCAGTAGAGCCATCGCAATATCGCGGATATAAAGTTCGCTGCCTGCGCGACCAGCAAGTGTGTTATTCGTTAATAAGATTCTCATTGGCTTCGTACCCAAGTATCAACTTGCTCTACTAACGGCAGAAAATGCTCTTGGTACCGCAAAACTTGAGTATAAACTCCTGCTCGTACGCGGTTTTCTCCATGCGTCTCATAAAATGGCTTTGCCTGAGCAAGACTCTGCAAAGAGCTGGCGATATCGAGCGGTGTCAGCACTTCCACTTTAACCGCATTCTCACCGTACAACCCAAAATCATGCTGCATCTCTCTGCTTATGGCCGTGTTGTTGACGATGGCCAGCCGCTTGCGCTGCCATTCCAAACTCGTAAGATGCAGCTCGAGAAGCCCATCGCATCCCGTCACAAGTTTATAGTCTGGCGGGCCGTGTAATGGGAAATCTAGGCACCGGATATTGGTGGCCGTACGTTTTTGCACGAGGGTGCAGGCGTTCGCGACTAGCACAGTGCAAAGATCATGCACCGGATTAAAGCCCTCGATAGAATCGCACACCACCCACTCAATAGCGAGTTTCTGCAACTCTCTAGCGAGCTGTTCAACCACGCCAATGACCTTAGCACTATTGCAGCTCAAAATGGCGGCATAGGCCTGATGATCGGTCCATGCCGCAGACATTGGGTTAAGCGTCGCCCCACTTGCTGATATCGTTTGCCTCGATTGCGCTACGCGGCTTTGATCAACCTAACCAGATCCGTCGGTTAGCAAAAACACTTCTGGCTGTAGGCGTTCTAACCATGCGTGGAGCTTTAATTCATGGCCGGGATGGGCGAATACGAACGCACATTTTGCTGAATGAATGGGGTGGTTCAAAAGAAATGCTTCGTGGGACATCACTTTAATCGTGTTATTGGAACTGTAATTAGATTTGCGGCAACACAATTAGGGTGCCCCTTGTACCGTGGCGAATGCACACCCTATTAGGGCGCTAACCGTTCAATCGTCCATCCGCTGTTAGCACGCGTGTAAACGAATCGATCATGTAGGCGATGCACCCCGCCCTGCCAAAACTCGATGGTGGCTGGCTCCACTCGGTACCCTCCCCAGAAATCAGGCAATGGAATTTGTCCCTGCGCAAATTTTTCCTGCATCCGTTTAAACTGCTGCATCAACAGTTGTCGCGACGACACGGGTCGGCTTTGCGCCGATGCCCAAGCGGCCAATTGACTCTCCTTGGGGCGGCTTAGGAAGTACTTCAGCGACTCCGCACGACCGACTTTATGCGCCAGCCCAGTCACTTTGACCTGCCGCTCTAGGGAGTGCCATGGAAAATGTAAGCTCACTCTTGAGTTAGTCCCTATATCTCGCGCCTTGCGGCTTTCGTAGTTGGTATAAAACACAAAACCGCGTACATCGACCTGCTTAAGCAACACGATACGCTGACTGGGCTGACCCTCCGCATTCACGGTGGCTATTGTCATAGCGGTAGGATCATGAATACCCGCATTAATCGCCTGTTCGAGCCAACGCTCAAACAGGCTTATAGGATCCTCGGTTAGATCCTTACGCTGCAAACCCTCCTGCATATATTCCCGCCGCAGGGACTCCAAATTAACCATACAGATCACCGGTCGTTCTAACCAAGTTCTTACCTTGTGTTTCTAATTGATTACGATAAACCAATAATCTTGGCTTAGTGCAGCCGACTCGTCTATCTATAAAATACTCCCACGCGGATGCTTCGTAATTTTCCCATTTATCAAGTCGTTGAGAATCATGGGTGTTGGGGGGTCTGAGCTTTGAGCTGTGGTTGAGATAAGTTAGATCGAGCGCTACCAATGGCGTCGACGCAGTTGGGAGCCGATAGGCAGCAACGCTATTACGGCGTCCACGATACTGAGCAGTATATTCTCAATCTGTCGATTCAAACAGTTGCTTTCCACCAGGCTGAGCATTGTAGCCCTATCGGTGAAAACGCAGCGTTACAGTGCCGCAACAACCGCTCTGACTAAGGGGGAGGGGACGAAACGCCTTGAATAGGCAAACATCGAGTCAGCCTCTGCTCAAGGCCTATTCAGAAGGCGTCAAGCGAGTTGCGCAGTGATCGCAACCGCTTTTTGTGCTCATGTTAAAGAGCTAATCCTTGGTGAGATATTTAGTTGTTTGCTGTAAGAGGGTCTATGACAGTCACAGCCTCGGTTATTACATTGGCCGGAAAGCCGCTGAGTTCTGCATGCTTTTTTATAGACTCTTCGCTGTCGGCTAAATAAACACAATAGGTTTTGTTGGCCGCGACATAGCTATGTTGCCATTGTACTTTTTGAGCTAATTCCAATAATGCTTGATTGGATGCTCTGGCCGCGCCGCAGAGCTCGACGGTAGACATGTTTCCGATGCCGGGAATTTCTCGTTCAATGATATAACGCTTCATGTTGTAAACCTTTAATGAGTGGTAGAGATACGTAATATTCCTTGCTCAGCGACACTCGCACAAGGTCTTGTTTCTTTACCCGACTAAAGAAAACCTTTAGGCTAGACTAATGAACCACCTTAGTCATCTAAAAGCGCTGCAAGCTCTAGAAGCGACTATTCGACTTGGAACGTTAAAAAAAGCGGCAGAAGAATTATGTGTGACGGCTGCTGCCATCGGTCAAAGGATAAGAACTCTTGAGACCTACCTAGGCGTTCAACTGCTTGATCGCCGTTCGAACGGTGCCCTGCCGACGGCGGTTGCGAAGGCCGCAATTGACGATCTCAGTAACGGTTTTAGATTGTTAGAGACTGCTGCGGAGCAACTTCAGTTCCAACACCTAAACGAGGTTTATGTTCGTGCAGATCCTGATTGGGCAGAGCTATGGCTTGCCCCTCGTCTAAGTCGCTTTGAAACGCAACATCCCACCATCAGCATCCTTTTAGAGAGTAATTCCGAGCCAAGCACCAATCAGCGAACGGCAGATCTGCAAGTGTCCTATTCCGCGGTTGATGCGGTTGGCAAGTCCACGGTCTTATTTCATGAATATTTACTCCCTGTTTCATCTCCGTTGAATTACGAACGCATTTCCAAGCTTCCGCGCAACCAATGCCTCGAAGGTTTTCCGTTATTGCATCTCAACAATCAAGTTGATAAACCCAATTTATTCGGCTGGCGCGAGTGGGTAATGCGCTTCGGGCGTAGAAAAGAAGTGACTGGACGGGGAATTCAATACGAACGAACTTCGACGGCCTTGCGCGCTGTTGGAACGGGATCTGATGCAGGATTACTTATCTGTGGGTTGTCGCTGATACAGAATGCAATCAACACCGGCGCACTCAAACTGCCATTTAAGATTGAAGAGGGGGCTTGGGCAGGCTTTGCATATCAATTACATAATATCGAAGTAAGCCAAGCGCGTCGTCAAGTCATGTTATTTCACGATTGGTTACTGCACGAAGCAGCAGCAACCGACCGCGAGTTAAAGTTAATGTGCCCTCAGAGATAAAACTAAACGATCATTTCACCCGACCCTACTCTTTGGTGATTATCTCGCATTTATAAAAGCGCCTATCACCTTCCGCTAATGTCTGCGCCAGCTTAGGGAGCAGAGCCGCCATTTTATCGAATAATGTCCACGGTGGATTGATCACAAAGATTCCCGCTGATGTCATACCTCGCGCCGTAGTGTCAGCCGCAAGACCTAACTCAAACCGTTGGATATTGTTGATGCCGCTTTTTACCAACCGGCGTTCCATATTCTGTATGGTCAAACGATTAACCACTGGGTACCAGATTGCGTAGATGCCGCGACTGAATTTTTTATGCGCGGCGATCGTACGATCAATCACTTCATCGTAATCGGTTTTTACCTCATAAGATGGGTCGATCAAGACTAGTCCCCTGCCAGACGTGGGCGGCAATACTGCTTTGAGTCCGTTAAAGCCATTTTCGCAGCGCACTCTTACGCGACGCCCATCCGCCATGGTTTTGTGCAGCAATTGATAATCTTGTGGGTGCAGCTCGAACAACCAAGCGCGGTCTTGCGATCGTAAAAAAACGTTGGCGAGCATCGGCGAGCCAGGATAATAATTCAACTCAGCAGCTTGGTTAAACGATTGTACCGCCGCAAAGTATGAACCTATTTCGGGAAAATCACGCGCGTTTAACTTACCGATGCCGTTAGTATGCTCTTGTAGTTTCTGCGCATTACTTGATTTTAAGTGATACAGACCCGCACCCGCATGAGTATCGACATACTCAAACGGCGATTCTTTGAGGGTTAAATGCGTCAGTATTTCAACCAACACAATGTGCTTCAACACATCCGCGAAATTACCAGCATGAAAAGAGTGTCTATAACTTAACAAGGTACGTGTCCTCCAGAAATGGCCAACCGCAGGCCTAGCTTAGGCGGGGCGAGAGTTTAGGCGAGCCGAGGCGTCGTAACGTGGTCGACCCACTGTTGCTCAAAATGCGCAAACGCATCGGCGGCGCTCGCAAACGGGACTAATGCCTCTAAGGTCTTGAGGGTGGGATAAATCATCTCAATATCCACTTTGGCGCGCGCAAGCGCTTGGGCCGGTGAAATCCAAAAACACGTTTCCAACTCTTGATTGCAAGGCGAGCCTTCCACATTAGCGGGCAATACGCTTAGAAAAAAATGCGTATCAAAGCGTGCCGGTGCAAAAGCGGGCGTAACCCGTCGACCTATATAGGTGAGTTGATCAAATGCCACGCTCAGTTGGTGCTCTGCTAAAAAGTTATTAAAGCTTATTTGCTTGGCATTGAGTAACTCGCGCTCAGCGGCAAAGGCGTTGCAATCGCCTCCCACAAAACGGCCTTTATCGTCATAGGCCAACAGCAAACCAGATTCCTCAAACGCCTCCCGCGCGGCCGCTACCCAGTAGGCGTAGACATGATGGGGACCAGCGAACTGTTGTTGCTTCGCCAAAACTTGCATGGTGCGCGTTTGGGTTAACGTGTCTACCTGATTGTCTTGAGCATCGACTACACCACCTGGAAACACATGCAGGCCAGAGAACGTTCCACCCATTCGTCGTCGCATGAGCAGCACTTCCAGCCCGCTCTCGGCAGTACGTACTAAGCAAACGGTAGACGCTGGTTTAATGAGTTTAGTCACAATGTTAGTAAGCGTGAGTTGAGCTAACGCGCAAGCGCTACGATGTTTGCATCGTAACTGGGTAAAAAAGACTCGTTGGCGCGCGCGACTAAACTAAAACCCTTAAAGGCCATGCGGCGCATAAGCGGATTGGTAATGTGATACAGCGTGCCCATTTTGGCTGACACTTCTTGTACTTTTCGGGTACGGGCTAAGCGCGACTGTTGATACACACGAAGCCCATCGGCCAGCTGGCTCTGCTGCGCAATAGCTCGGTCGAGTATACGCGCATCCTCAATCGCCATGGCGGCACCTGAGGCCATAAAGGGCAAACTCGCATGTGCGGCATCACCCAACAACGCCACACTTTTAGACACCCACCGTTTTAGCGGTGCATGGTCGTACAGCGCCCAGCGAAAACAGTGCTCCTCGCGGGCCGCGTCTACAATCGCTTGTACGGTCGGGTGCCAACCTGCGAAGTCGGCCTGCAGCTCCGACCAAGGCGCTTGGCAAACCCATGAGTCGTCGCTCCATGCCGGGTTTTCCACTACCCCCACCAAGTTGGCCAATTGTTGTTTGCGCAAGTAGTAGAGCACGGCGTGCTGTTTGGGACCGACATAATTGGCGACTATCTTGTCGAGCCAGTCTGACGGTAATCGTGCGCTGGGCACAACGACTCGCCATGCCACATGGCCGGTGAATTTAGGTGTGTTGTTTCCGCACAGCTGTTGTCGCACGCGCGAGCGAATGCCATCTGCGCCAATTAACAGATCGCCGCCAAATTCGCGGCCATCCGCTAAGCGCAACACAACGGCGCCGCCGGTAGAGTCATTGGATAGTTCGGCATAGTCCGCAAACTGCGCGTTTAGGTGTATGGCATGTGGAGCGCGGGCCCGCAGTGCTTGCTCTAATACGCCGTGCAGATCAGCACGATGCAGGTGCCAATACGGAGCACCGTAGCGAGCTTGATAGGCCGCACCCAAGTTCATTTGGCTCAAGACCTGGCCACTCTGGAAATCTCTAAACTCTACGCGTTCAGGCTGCACAGCGTAGTGCGCAGCCGCGTCAAACAGACCTAGGTGTTGCAACACCCGCACCGCATTCGCGCCACATTGCAAACCCGCACCCACAGAGGCAAAGACTTCACTTTGCTCGAATACCTGCACCGAGTGGCCAGCTTGCTGCAGGCACAAGGCCGCAGTTAAGCCTCCTATACCGCCACCTACAATTAGTATCTTCACCCGTCGCTGCGCTTAGTCAGGAATCACTCCCGCCGCGTACAGCCCCGCTATCTGCTCGGCACTGAGCCCAAGGTCGGCAAGAATTGTATCGGTATCGGCGCCCTCTCGCTGCGGTGGCTGTGGAGTGTCTAGCGGGTGATGGGTAAACCTAGGCGCGGGCGCAGGTTGTACTATCCCCCCAACCTCAATATAAGTGCCACGCGCTTTGTTGTGAGGGTGTTCGGGGGCTTCGGTGAAGTCTAAAACCGGCGCAAAGCACACTTCGGTGCCTTCCATCAAGGCACACCATTCATCGCGCGTCTTGGTTTTAAATACATCCGCTAAAGCCGCCGCTTTGGCTTCCCAACCAGCCGGGTCAAGCTGGTCTTTAAACTCAACGGGATCCAACCCGGTCATTTCTAATAACAACGCATAAAACTGAGGTTCAATAGAACCAATCGCCACGTGCTTACCATCGGCCGTCTCGTAACATCGATAATAATGCGACCCGCCGTCTAAACCATTGGACGCCCGCTGTGGATTCCAAATGCCTAAATTATGGAAAGTGTGCACGATCGACATAAGGCTCGCTGTGCCATCCGTAATGGCCGCATCGACCACATCGCCTTGACCCGTCTTTTGCGCTGCGTGCAATGCCGCCAACATACCCATTACTAAAAATAGACTGCCGCCTGCGTAGTCGCCCACCAAATTAAGCGGTGGTAAGGGTCTTTCGCGTTCGCCTATCGCGGCCAAACTACCGGTGAGTGCAATGTAGTTTAAATCATGCCCCGCCACTTTAGCCAAAGGACCCGTTTGCCCCCAGCCGGTCATCCGCCCATACACTAATTTGCGGTTACGGGCATGGCATACCTCGGGACCGAAGCCTAATTTCTCGGCCACGCCCGGACGAAATCCCTCGACCAACATGTCGGCCTGGTCGATCAGGTCTAACAAAATTTCTAGCCCTTGTGGTGTCTTTAAATTAAGTGCAATCGAGCGTTTGCCGCGACAATTAATATCAATTTTGGCGGGAAAACTAATTCCGCTGGGCTTGCGCGAACGCTCCACCGTGATGACCTCGGCGCCCATGTCGGCGAGCAACATCGTCGCGTAAGGGCCTGGCCCAATTCCTTTTAATTCAACAACTTTAATTCCCTGCAAAGGTCCCATAATTTTCCAATACCTATTTGAGTAATTGACCGCGTCGAACTTTTGCAATGCTGGTCATGGTGGCGGTTAGTTGACCTTGCGCGTTGCGCAATTCGGCACTTAAAAATGCAATACTTCGGCCTACTTTATCCACGCGCCCTAGCGCGTGCAACAAACCAGCACGACTCGCTTCGAAGAAGATCGTTTTAAACTCTAAGGTAGCTACCTGAGTCACGGGTTGCGTTTCGTCACCGCCCAACGCAAACAGTGCGTGAGTACTCACGGCATCTAGCATTGCGGAAACAAAACCCCCTTGGATAATATCGCCACTGTGGCAATACTGATGTGAGATTTTAAACGTCATTTCACAAGTGTGGCTTGCCTGATCAACACCCACGATGGTGCAACCGAGATCATCCAAAAAGGACTCACGAAAGCGGTTTAGGTATTCAATGGTCTCAGCTTCTGTAGACATGAGTATGAGTTATAAGGTTAAGGAGCGGGTAAAAGCTCAGAGATTTAAGCCAAGCCGCGCATACAACTCGGCGACGGCGGGTGTTACATCACCAAACGGTACTTTAATGGTGTGCATTCCAAGTACTTGAGCTGGTTTTAGGTTAATGCCTAGGTCATCCAGAAACACGCACTGGGCGGGCTCGACGGCGAGTGCTTCGCACATCATGGTGTAGATCTGCGGCTCAGGTTTTCGCACCCCAACTTTCGACGATTCAATCACGTAATCAAATTGCTGCAAAATCTCGGCTGCAGCTCGGGCATCCTCGCCATTCGCCAACATCGACTGACTGTCCAAATTAGGAAGGTTGTTGGTAATGCAGCCCGTTTTAAATCCCGCTTGACGCACCTTAGCAAAAGCCTCAATCATCACGGGTTTTAAGGTTAAGCGTAATAAAGAGAGCAAGGTGGCGCCCGACACTCGATGTCCAGCGGCCTGTGTTTCAAGCGCAAAGGCCGTATCAAATTCGTGCTGATCAATCTCGGCACGCTCAAACTTGGCCCAGGCGTTGTAATGATGATTGGTTTTTATAACCCCACCTAAAAACCGCTGAGGTAAATTGTGTGCTTGCTCAAACTTAGCAAACTCTTCCACTGGGGAGCTCGTAAAAACACCGCCAAAATCAAATATAACCGCTTTGAGAGTGTGCATAATTGTTCAGTTGGTGGAGTAAGCGTGCCACGAGCGCACACTGAGCGTTTAACTCGTCGACGAATCGCCGAGGGCTATTTCGCCCACTAAATGCGGGCGGCGTCCCGTAGGACCACGCAGCTCAAAGGGAATAAGATTACCTTCCTGTTCGTGCATCATGGTGACGGTTGCCGGTAAATAGATGGGCAGTTTAAACGCGGTGTTAATACGCAATGGTTGGTCCCAATCTTCATTCCATAAATGCGCGATACAGCGGCTTTTACTCCACATGCCATGCGCAATATGCCGGCGAAAACCGAGAAGCTTGGCGGACGCAGTATAAAGATGAATAGGATTAAAATCGCCCGATGCGCGCGCATAACGACGCCCTCGATTACCGGGGATGCGCCATTGTTCCACCATCTTGTATTCGCGACCCGGTTGGTGCGTACCGGGTGCTGATGGCTCTATTGCAAGTTTGCGCCGAATAAGAACGGTTGAAATCGCTTGCCAGACAGGGTCTCCAGCAACGGTGACATTATTAACAAAGTCCACCTCATAACCATTGGGCGTAACTCTAAGCGGTGCAGTGTGTACCGTAAAGTCGAGTGCTTCATCTACGCGTAATACCCGAGCTTGACTAATCTGATTACGCAAATGCACCACGCCAATTGGGTTAAACGGAAACTCAGGTGCCAACATTAATTTGATTTGCAGCGCGGTGGACATCACCTGTGGGAACGTGATGGGCAATTGTCCGTTATCCTGAAACCCACAGACCTCGCGAAACTTTTCGAGTTGTTTGGCATTGGGTAGCACCCCGCATACGGCGATACTCGCGGGCGTTAATTGCGGCGACTGCGTGTTGGCTTTGTGTGCTAATCCAGCGCGCAGCAGCATGAGCCCTGCACTCGGCATGGCACTCAAAATGGTCTGCACGGAATCAAGCCTGCTCATCGCAACGACTAAATGGCGTCTAAAACTTCAATTTCTGGGGCCGCGGCTACCAGTGACGCGAGGGATTTATTCGCCGCCATAAAGTAGTCGGTTGTGCCATGCGCTTTTAGATCCGCTGCCGAACGATAGCGCTCCAACACTTTATACACTTGTGGATCAGTTTTGCTTTTGTGCAATACGTAAAATTCAGTGCCTTCTTCATTCGCCAAAACTTGTTCTGCGAGTTCTGTAAATACGCGCTCAAACTCCGCGTTTTTACCTTCACGCACCTTGATGGTTGCAATTACACCTAAAGCCATAGATCACCTACATAATTGAGTTATAAACCAAGCTCGCCCTGCTTGAACTTTGCAAAGCATAGTTTGCTTGACGGGGTTGTCTGTTCTGTTAAGTTCCTGAGTGTATAATGGATTCGCCAACTGTGTGAAACGCGGGGCAGTTTAAATGACCGCAGAAGCACCTAAGTGATGACATTCGGCTGCGAACGTTGCGTGAAGTGTGCAATACGCGCAATTTGCTCAGCCGCCAAAATCACTTGAGCCAAGGCGTGTTGCGGCGCGAGGGCGAGTTCGTCGCTACGATAATAATTGCAATACACTCGCAGGGTAGCCCCTGATGTTCCCGTGCCCGATAAGCGAAATACAATTCGTGCATCCGCAAACTCTATACGTATTCCTTGCTGGTGACTTTGCGAATGATCAACGGGGTCCATATAACTAAAGTCATCCGCATGGGTCACTTCGAGCCCCGCGAATGACTGACCGCGAAGACTCGGTAGACGCTCACGCAACCTCTCGATCATCGTCTGCGCGGCACTCGCATCCACGCCCTCATAATCGTGACGGGTAAAATAATCGCGACCGAATGTGTGCCAATGTTCATGCAATATTTCGCCCACCGACTGCTGTTTAATCGCTATCAAATTCAACCAAAACAGCACGGCCCACAAGCCGTCTTTTTCCCGAACATGGTTCGATCCCGTGCCAAAACTTTCTTCACCGCACAACGCAATTTTATGCGCATCCATTAAATTACCAAAGAACTTCCACCCCGTGGGTGTTTCGTAAATGGGTATTCCTAACTTTTTTGCTACGCGATCAAGCGCAGGGCTGGTTGGCATAGAACGGGCTACGCCCGGCAGGCCATCGGCGTATCCAGGCAACAAATGTGCATTGGCTGCCAGCACAGCGAGCGAGTCACAGGGATTAATGTAAACATCTTTACCCAGCACCATATTACGATCCCCATCGCCGTCCGACGCCGCACCGAACTGTACTGTTGGATCAGCATTAACCATCTCGACCAGTGCTTGAGCGTGTACTAAGTTAGGGTCAGGATGGCCACCACCAAAATCTTCTAGGGGCACAGCATTGATCACAGTGCCTATTGGCGCACCCAAGCGTCGCTCTAGAATCTCTACTGCATACGGGCCGGTAACGGCATGCATGGCATCAAACCGCATTCCAAAATCTTGGCTTTTGAGTAGTTTTGACAACGCCTCAAAGTCGAACAAACCCTCCATTAAGTCAGCATAGTCGGCGACTGGGTCGACCACTTCAATGGTGGCGCCGTTTACGGCTACTAGGCCAAGTCGATCAAGATCGATAGCTGGTATATCAACATCGCGATAATGCTCGATCGACAGAGTTTGTGCGTAAATCTGTGCCGTAACAGCTTCGCTCGCAGGCGCGCCATTAGCGCCATTGAATTTAATCCCAAAGTCGGCGTCAGGTCCGGCGGGATTATGGCTGGCCGACAAAATAATACCGCCAATGGTTTGGTTTTTACGAATCAAGTGCGAAGCCGCTGGCGTAGACAAAATACCTCCCTGACCCACAATTATACGCCGACAGCCATTAGCCACCGCCATGCGCAGAATTATTTGAATCGCCGTGCGATTAAAATAACGCCCATCCCCACCTAGCACCAACGTCGGTTGATCGCTGTGCGCAGCATCGCCCAACACCACATTGAAAATGGCTTGTACGAAGTTCTGAAGATAGTGCGGCTGCGTGAACTGTTCAACCCGCTTACGCAAGCCCGACGTACCAGGCTTTTGATCGTCGAACGGTTTGGTTGGTAACGATACAAACGAATAAACAGAGTTGTGCATACGGACAAGTAGGCGAGCGTCGTGGAATGAGTGAATAAACAAGTGTTCAAAAACCCTTGTTGGCTCAGCCCATTATACTCGCCCCAGCTTACACCTGCATGTGCCTAAACCCATCACATTGCTCCGCCCTTGCACTACACAAGCTCCACGGCATCGGGCTCGCGCAAGAAATACGTGGCGAGCACAATTAGGGCTAAAGGGAAAATTAGCAGCACCATAAAGCTCAGGACTACGGTAAGCTCAAAGAGCCCTTGGATTAACGTAATCGCCGCGAATACCTTGAGCACTGCGGGCAAGGCTAAGGAGGAGCGTAGCAACACCACGCCCAACAATATGTCGAGCACGCCAAACAGCACCATCGCGCTAGTACTCACAGCGAGTGCCGCCGTTAATAAGGTGTCTTTACTAGCAATTAGCGTTTCAGCCGACATCATGCTCGCGGCAATATCCACCAACAGCGTACTCATAAACCCAGCATTCACGGTGATCATAATCCACAGCACCACGTTTAAGCTGCGGTAATTAAAATGATCATTAAGAATGCGCATTAAACTGAAGTACACATAAATCGTAAGCACGCCGATTAGCACGAACAGCGCATCACTCGCATTAAGCTGCTGAATATCGGCCCACACAGCTTCGACAATTTGATCGTGGTGCAACGAAAAATGTCCTATCCAATAGATCGGGAAGAGAATAGCGAGTGTGGCGGCGGCTACAGCCGGCCACAAGTAATCAGTATTGTTCATATCGGTCTCCAGTTTAGTGCGCTAGGACGATTGCTCGTCAGCCGCGTTAGATTCGCCCACATACTCCAAAATATCGCCAGGCTGACACCCAAGCTCGCGGCAGATTGCCGCGAGCGTTGAAAATCGAATAGCTTTGACGCGTCCTGTTTTGAGCAGCGACAGATTTGTCATCGAAATACCCACTCTCTTGGCAAGCTCTTTCAAAGAGATCTTGTTCTTGGCCATTTCGACATCGAGGTTTATTTGAATTTCCATGCGCAGATCCTAAAGCAAAAATTTACTCTAATCAATATTTATTTTATGTTTATCATAAATTAATTAGCTTATATCGAAAATTCTCTCCATCATGCCCGCCGTTTTTGTGATCCCCGCGCACTTTTATGTCATCCCCGCGCATCGCTGCATGGACGCAGCGAGTAGTGCAACGCAGGAGCAGTTACCGAGGCGGGGAACATCGGCTAGCAAGCAACCGTCATTTCCGCGAAGGCGGAAATCCATGGTTTAGCATTGTGCGAGATAATGGTTCCCCGCCTCCGCGGGGATGACAAAAACGACGAGGAAGACGGTCGGGATGACGGAGAGGTCGTGGGAAAGGCGTGGCCGCTTTGCGCGACTACTTCGTCGTTGCCGCTAAGCTTACGATAAGCTGGGCTCGGTTATTTTTCCAACGGATGGGCAACAGCAGAGCATGCTTGGCTTGGTTTAATAGTTCGGCTCTAATAGTGCCAGTGATCACGCGCGGCACCGAGATGTGAAACTGCTCACCCATACGCCGTCGGGCATTACCCGCGATTGTGTTTGCCACCTCGCCCACAATATCCATCAGTAGGTCAAGGCTAAAAGTTGCCTCGCCGTGGCGCAGCAGAATATTGGTAAGCAAAGCCCGATTAGCACTGAAAAACACATAGCCCACCGAGCTGCCTGTCACACTAATAATCCCTGTGTAATCTCGACCTACGGGTTCTGACTGAGGTATTAAATACGGCGAACCAATCTCTAATACTTCGCCCTCTAGCGAAATGTGTTCGAAATAAGTTCGCACACCCTCGATAAACACATCTATTTGCTCACGCTGATTCATCAAGCAAACCTCAGCGCTATCACTTTATGGATAGCATCACACAGCTCTTGTTCAGAGAACGGCTTACATAAAAACCCATTGGCACCATAGTTAAGCGCTTTAATGGCCGTTTGTTTGTCGTTTAAGGCCGACACCACCAAAATTCGCGTTTTGGGTGCTAACGCCATTATCTGTTGTATGCACTCCACGCCGTCCATCTCAGGCATGGTCAGATCCATTGTCACAAATTCAGGTCGTTCGATTTGCACTATTTTGATTGCCGCCGCGCCGTCCTCAGCACGGTACACCGCGCTAAACTCATCCAGCACGCTGCGCTTTATTTTGTTTCTGATAACCTGCGAATCGTCCACGATTAATAGCTTCATTATGCGTCTCTCTAGGAATTGGTCGTTGCAAAGATCAACTAGGCGCGGCGGGCCGTAAGCGCTTGCTCTCCAGGAAAATCGACAATAAATCGGCTGAATTCATTGGTAACAGAACGGACTTTTAAACGACCATTTAGGCTATTAATCAACTCGGCTACCAGCGCTAAGCCCACACCGCGCCCCGCTAACGACGTAGTTTGTTGCGCAGTAGAAATGCGCTTACTAAACGCGTGCTTGATCAACACTTGCTCGCTCATTTGGGCTGCTTCTGCCCGCGTACAACGTCCTTGCTCAACCAGCTTCTGGCGAATTTGTGCAAAATCAAATCCGCGGCCATCATCCATATAAACAAAGCGATAATTGCCTTGCTCGTCTTGACTCAGCGTACAACTAATTTGGCCAGCAATGGGCTTGTATAAGGATCTTCTTAATTCACTTGGCTCGATTGCATGCGCCAACGAATTGCGAATTAACTGCACCGCCATAGGATACAAAGACGCACCCACCCAATCGGCTACCGGCTGTTCAAACCCTTGCAAAACAAGCTTGGCTTGCACGTTACGCGCACTGGCCTGCACAGCCACAAAGTCATGCAGCTTATACCAACGCTGGTTCTCGCTTGGTACCGGATTACCCAGCTCAACTTGCTTAAATTGCGGTCGCTCGGCCGCCGCAAACTTTTTGAGTTGTTCGCGCACTTGCTCGATCGCGTCTAAGCTTGAAAACAAATTACGCAACTCAATGGCAAGGGGTAGCAGATCCTCGCCTTTAATCTTAGACTGCTTTTGCAACAGCGCGAGCGTGTCTTCAAAGTGGTGCAACTGCTCGCCGATATAGGTGAAACCCATGGCCGCTGCATTGCCTTTTAACTTATGGGTTTCGACAAACATTTTGTCGATTGTTTCGTGATACGTGTCGCCACTATCAGCCCTATTTTTAAGCAGTTGATTGAGTTTCTCGTAGCCTTCTAAGCTTTCCTGAACAAACACCTGACTGTCTTCGTACGCTACAGGAAGTAATTCTGATAGAAGCAACAATTGTTGTTGCACGCCTTCCTGATCGTCACGCTGCTTTTCGTTAAGCAGAAATGTGTCTGTTACATCATTGACCGACACCAGTACAACTGGCGGTTCATCACCTTGATCAAGTTTCGCAAATGCGAAATCAAGATATTTTACAGCGGCTTCGCCATTCGCGAGTGGAATGGTCGCTTGCACATTCTTCAGCGGATTTATGTCTCTAATTAAATCTGCGTTCACATGCGGCTTGAAAAATAACGACACATAATCGAGAGTCAACGTAACTGTTTTACGGTTGAAGTAGTTCAGTAAAAAGCGCTCTAGTTGCCGACCCGAAATTCGCTCGGTAGCGAAAATTGATTGGAGGTGTTTGGAGTGTTGACCGCCCAACACCAGATTGTGATTCACCAAGAACACACCTTCGTTGATCGTATCTAGAATTTGATCCGATTCATGCTTGGCCAGTTCTAGCTTGCGCTCACGACTACGCAGTTGCCCTAGAAAGTGCACTAAAATCACAAAAAAGTTAATTGTCGCCAGCGTAATACCGGCCACTTGGGCCATGCGCAAAAACGTTGTTTGGCGAGCCGACTCGCGAGCAAAATGCTGCGTAAGCTCGTCCATTAAATCAAAGAGTTCGAGGTTATTGAGAGCAATGAATTCTGAAGCAGGCACAATTTCTTCATCGGTAATTAACGTATCTACCATCATCGGGTCGATTACGGATTCAAAGTTCGCCCAAAGTTGATTGGCCTCCCTGAGTATGGCTGTGGCGTTCGGGTCTTGCACTGCGCCTATTACCACCGTGTCGGCGCCCTCAAGCGATGGCACTTCACCGCCATTATTGAAGGCGGCCATGGTGTTAGAAAAAACCGAGTAGTGCTCACGTAACTCGTCCAATCCTGACTGATACACCCACTGCTGGAGTTTCTGCGCTTTAATATAGAGCGTGGCTTTAGCCATTTTTTGAGTGAGTGTTCGTTGTCGCCCCGCTATATCAATTAACCGCGTTTGCTCTGCGACACGTCCAGACGTGTAGAAATTAAGCACGAGTACGCCTAAGTCAAAAATTAAGAAAAGGGCAATGGCCACCACTAGAAATCGATACTTTGAAAAAATACTGCGCAACATAATTAAGAACTCTAGGTGAAAACTCATACAACGGGGGGGGCGAACAAGCAAGCGGCATTGCTTCGGTTTAGCCGCCAAAGATTAGTCAACCGTGATGACACTTTAATGACAGAGTGTCTAGCAGGCATCTGTTATTGCCCCAATGCCGTCATTCCCAATGTCATTCCGGCGGAGGCGGGAATCCATGGTTTAGCACTCTGCCAGATAATGGGTCCCCGCCTCGGCAACTGCTCCTGCGTTGCACTACTCGCTGCATCCGTGCAGCGATGCGCGGGGAAGACGGCGGGAATGACGGATGTTTTCTAGCCTATTGGTTCCCTCTTCCTCGTGGATGACGGTGGGGATGACAATACGTGGGCTTTAACCTGCGCCCCTAATTCCTGTACTATCCTTCCTTCAGCTCAGCACCCGTGATTTTTACGAATGGCCACTAAAACTGCTTATCTTCTGCTTGGTATGCATCGTTCTGGAACGAGCGTAGTATCGGCGCTGGTATCTTGCTTTAATGTTGATTTAGGCAAAACGATGATGCCGCCTAAGGATGACAACCCACTAGGCTTTTTTGAAAACCAACGAGTCTACGAACTTAATGAGCAAATGCTGGAGTTTATCGGATGCCGCTGGGACATCCCGAGCATTGACCCGCTCGATGAGCGCATTGATGCGGTTATCGAAGAATTCGGCCCACGCATCACCGAGCTCATCAAACGAGACTTTAGCGGCAACATCATTTCGCTCAAGGACCCTCGACTGTGTTTCTTATCGCCCATTTGGGAGCGCTGTCTTACCTCATTGGGCTTTGCGGTGCGCCGGATTTGTATACTCAGACACCCACAGGAAGTGTCTGCCTCACTGCAACAGCGCAACGGTTTTAAGCATGCGCATGCCGAAACCCTTTGGTTGGACTCAGTGCTCGATATGTTTGCCGGCGCTCAAGACGACCTATTCCTAAGCACATATGAGCAACTGTTAGCGGAACCTGAGCAGACCGTTCAGAACCTAGGTCTTTTTTTAGGAACAACAGCGACCGCTACGAACAAGGCTTTGCGGCAATTTCAAACCACGTTCCTCGCCCCAGAATTGCGCCATCATAGCGCTGATAAGGTGCCAAGCGAGAGCCTTAGCGCAATGCCAAGCCTGCTCGAAATCTACCATAGCCTGCGTAAGGCGCCTTCCGAGAATTTACTGAGTGGGACACAAATCAGCACCATGCAACACTGGCTTGACAGCCAATTCGACCCAGTCGCGCATCTACGAAATAAACTGCACATCCATGCCGTCGCTATCGCCACTCTGAACGGCGAACGCACTGTTAACTCCAACCCGCAAGGACTCCCACCGAGCCTAGATTTCTTACTGCAACAATCTCGGCAGCTAGGCAATGAGCTCAAAACCAGTTGGGCCGACAAACAACGTGTAGTTACTGAATTAGTTGAGCGCACGCGGGACTATTCTCTGGCTAACGGCAAACAAAAAGAGCAACTCACCGCGCAGCAAACCGAAGTTGAGCGTCTTAAAAAACTGGTTAGCCAGTTCGACCAGCTCGACCAGCTCGAACCGCTACGGGAGCAAGTCGAGCACTTACAGAGGATGTATCTGCGCGAACAAGCCGACAAAGAATGGCTAATGGGCAAGTACGATGAAGAAATGGCCTCCACCGCCTTTCTAATGCAGGCCAACGCAGAGCTGGATACTGCCCACAACGATTTAGCAACGCATGCCGCCCAGCTTAGGTTAGGACTCAACCGCCTTGATTGGTCAATTCGCACATTCCTGGATTCGCTCGAACACTCTACACGCTGGCGCCTCGGTAACGCGACGGTATCTGCGTTGAACGCCTTGCGCGGTAAAACGCTACCGTTTGAACAACTAGAGCTTATTAATCTAGAACTCAAGCACATCGCCGAACTTCGCACACAATCTGATCAAGTTCTATCGTCTACGCTAAAGGTGTCGGGCACACATGTGCCTTTGGCTGAACTCAAAATACGGCACACAAATGCCGCACTATTAGCTCTGGACAACCTCCTAAACAGCGACGAACACTTAGTTTTTGCACAGAGCAATAAAGTGCAAGTAACCGTTATTCTCGTGCTCTTTAATCGGGCAGAGCTCACTCTGAAGTGCTTGCGCTCGTTACTCAACACCACCGATCCAGATCTGTACAAGTTAGTCATTGTGGATAACAACTCGAGTGATCGAACCAACGAGTTGTTGTCGCGCCTAGACGGTGTCGACATCATTCGTAACGAAGAAAATGTGGGCTTTTTACTGGCTTGCAACTCGGTCGTCGCCTCGCTCGATACACCCTATACGTTGTTTCTAAACAACGACTGCGAAATCCTTGCCGACAGTATTAGCCAGGCTGTTACCACCATCCAGTCGGCGCATGACATCGGTGTCGTCGGCGGTAAGATTTTATTGCTAAACGGGGAGCTGCAAGAGGCTGGCTCCATTATTTACGCCGATGGCTCCTGTGCAGGTTACGGTCGTGGCAGTGCACCTAATGATTTTGGATTCGAATTTCAACGCGACACCGATTTTGTATCAGGCGCCTTTCTGCTCACTCGAACCGACCTGTTACAAGCTGCTAAGGGATTCGACGAACAATACTTACCCGCCTATTACGAAGACGCTGACTACTGCTTGAGTTTAGCCACTCAAGGCTACCGCTGCGTGTACGACCCTCAAGTACAGGTCCTGCATTATGAATATGGTAGCTCCGAAGCGAGCGACTACGCGCAGCAATTGATGCGCGACAATCAAATTAAGTTTGTACGCAAACACCAAGCTAGGCTCAAGCACCACTGTGCTCCGAATCATGAAGTATCGCTAGCGGCTCGTTATGCGCCCAAAGCCGCTGATGCTCTGACCATTTTGTACATAGACGATCGCGTTCCGCATGGCTATTTTGGTTCGGGCTTTCCGCGCTCAAATCATATCCTCAACGATCTAGCTAAGTTTGGTCACCAAGTGACCATGTTACCTTTGAACTTTCCCACCGAAGAGACTAGCGAATCCGCCTACACGGACATTGACCGTAGAATCGAGATTGCAAGCCACGTGGGAAGAGCGGGGTTCGCCAACTTTTGGGAAGCGCGCAAAGCCCTCTACGACGTGGTGTGGGTCAGCCGGCCGCATAATCTCGAATTTATAGAGCCATTTATAAAAGCGCAACGCCACAACAGGGCCAAGCCCCGACCCGTGAGACTCATCTATGATGCAGAGGCAATCTTTGCTGATCGCGGCCGGCATCTTGCGGCACTCGGTCTGCAGGGCGATGACTATAAAGGTTTTAAAAAAGAGCTGGCACAAGAGGTCGCCCTCGTTAAAAAAGCCGATGTGATCATGACCGTAAGCGAGCGCGACAAACGTGTTTTTGTCGAGCAACTAAACCAAGCCAAAAAAATTATAGCCTGTACGCACAGTCTGCCTCTACGCGACGACTGCCCCGATTTAAGCCAACGCAAAGACCTACTGTTTGTAGGTAATCTAGATGCCGATGCTTCTCCAAACGTGGATTCGTTACTGTGGTTTTACGCGCACGTTTGGCCTGAGCTCAACAAGGTAGTCCCTGGGGTTACGTTACGCGTGATCGGCTCTAATCTTGCGTCAGCCCTTAAGCAAATCAATGACCCAAATATTCATTTTTTGGGCAGAGTCGACAACATCAACCAATACTACGACCAAGCCCGAGTTTTTATTGCACCCACGCGTTTCAGTGCGGGTATTCCAATCAAGATTCTTGAAGCAACAGCCAGCGGCCTTCCGTGTGTTGCAACCTCTGTGCTAGCTGAACAATTGTCGTGGCAAGATGGGCGCGAGTTATGCGTCGCCGACATTAATGACTCTAACGCGTTTACCAATGCGTGCGCGGCATTACTCCAAGACGATGAATTGTGGGTGCAAACATTGCGCATTGCACAGACCCGATATCAAAGCGACTTCGGTGCCGCAGCCGCGCAATTACAAGTACAAGAGTGCCTATTGACTGGCCCGCACAAACTAACGAGCGTACACATCCCTAAGACCGGTGGGACTACAGTACGTACCATCTTGGAAAAAGTATATCCTGATGAATTGCAACAGGCTTACCATAATCCTCGCGGCACGACGCCTCATGTCACGCGATGCGTACACGGTCACAATGTGTTCCATGAATTCAAAAATAGGCAACATGAGCTCGCGGGGGCACAGTGGTTGGCCTTTATGCGCGAGCCGCTCGAACGAGCCCTATCACTCTATTACTTTCAGCTTCGCCATGTAGAACCGGCCCAGCCGCCAATTGAACAGTGGCTAGAGGATTCTATATATTACCCTCGGCGACACCCACTACGCTTAGAGCAAAACGAGCAATCGAAGCGACTCCAAAAAGCCTGTTTTGGTAAAGCGCCACTGTCGCACTACGCCTTAATTGGAATTACCGAAGAGTTCGACTTGTCGATACAGGTTGCACAAAAAATGTTTGCTTGGCCTGCCACCAGTCTCCAGTATCAGCCAGTGAACAAAACCAAAAGTAAACCCACGAATGTCGTAATAAGCCCCGCGGCGATCGGGAAGTTTAAACAGCTACACCAAATGGACTACCAACTGTATGCAGCCGCCAAAGCTCAGCTTCAAGCGCATACCAAGCGCTTCAAACTCGGTAAATAGATCTGTGTCCCCAGCAAAGCTCTCCAAGGCCGTTGCATAGATGTGTGAGCAGCGCAAAAACCCCGTAAGCCGCTTGGCCATTTTGGTACTTGCAGTCATCGGTGCTGCCTGCGGTCAAACGCCTGGCGATCAAGCACAATGCTTAACTGACGTGGCCAATGCGCCGCAGTATATAAATATTCCGAGCGGGGAGTTTTTGCTAGCTGCCCAACCCATGTATGCCGAAGAAGGGCCTTCCAGACGCGTCACCGTGAACGAGTTTGCGATACAAAGCACCGAAGTGACCAATGCTCAGTTTGCTGAATTTGTGACACAAACGGGCTACGTGACCGATGCTGAACGGGCTCGGGCCAATCCAGCGGAAGAAGGTTCAGCGGTGTTTGCGGAGCACGCCGATGCTCTGGGGAGTAGCGCACAATGGGCATTAGTCAAAGGGGCGACTTGGCGTAAACCTTTGGGGGTTGAGCACACTGATGAAGCCATTCCTACTCATCCCGTCGTACATGTTTCGCTACGCGACGCGCGTGCTTACGCCAAGTGGGCAAGAGGGCGTCTACCCACCGAACTCGAATGGGAGTATGCGGCAAGCCTAGGACTACCCGAGCCAGCACGCCCCGATTCTGGCGCCTACGATGCACAAGGCCAACCGCTAGCCAACACTTGGCAAGGGGTCTTTCCGATTATTGATGCGGGTCAGGATGGCTTTAAGGGTACGGCGCCAGTGGGCTGTTTTGCCCCAAGCAAAGTTGGACTGTACGATATGATTGGCAATGTGTGGGAGTGGACCGACACACCGTCTTCAAAGTCTACTCACCTGATCAAAGGCGGATCTTTTTTGTGCGCGAACAATTTTTGTAAGCGCTACCGACCTACCGCGCGGCAAAGTCAAGACATCGATTTTTCCACCAATCACATTGGCTTTCGCATCGTCAAAGACGCGCCCGCAAATAGTAATTAACTGCTAGCGCTCCTCAGCCAAAACACCCTAAGCTAAACTGCATTGACTAGTTGGGGGAGTAAACATACTCATCCGCCTCATCAAATGGTTGATCCAAGGTTTTGTCGATCATAATGGGCACTTGTAGGGTTGCTGGAAACAGCGGCTCCCTAGCACTGGCGGTGTATTCGTCGAGTAGCGCCCGCAGTTCCGTCACTTTGTCTGGATACATGGACGCCACATTCGTCTGCTCCGTTGGGTCCGTCGCAAGATCATACAACCACACTTGCTGCCCATCGGTGGCACGATCATTGAGTTGCAATTTCCAATCTTTATGACGAACGACTTGCGAGTGGTCGATTACCCAAAACAAGGTGTCTCTTGTCCAAGCCTCAGGCTCAGTCTCGCCATTAGCGTTAGTCGTTGTGGGTATCATCAACGGTAACAGGTTTTTACCATCCACTGTGATGTCGCTTGGCAATGGCGTTTGCGCTGCAGCCGCGATAGTTGGCATAACGTCAATATGAGCCACAGGGTTAGTCACTCGTTTGCCTGCCGGCACTTGCGCGGGCCACTTAACAAACAAAGGCACTTTAATGCCGCCTTCAAACGAGGTGACTTTCCAACCGCGATAGGGCAGATTGATATCAGGCAAACCTAGATAGCCAGCGCCACCATTATCACTGGTAAACATCACGATCGTATTATCCGCCAGCCCCTCGCGCTCTAACGCCTCGGTAATACGCCCGACGCTGCGGTCAAGGGCTCGGATCATGGCGGCATACACGCGCAACCGATGCGGCTGAATATCACCCACCGCCTCATAGTCCTCGCGTGTTGCCTGCAAAGGCGTGTGCACTCCCCAATGCGCTAGAAAAAGAAAGAACGGTCGATGCTTATTGTGTTGGATTACGCGAATCGATTCATCAGTCCAATAGTCAGTGAGGTACCCGCCTGGAGAAAAGACGTCGCCCATAACATTGTTAAAGCTCGCGGCGTGACGGTATCGCGCCCACTGAAACGCATCGATCGGATCAAAATCAATTTTTGCGTTAACCACATTGGGATCATCCTGGGGTAAAAACAAACCACTGTGCATGAATAGGCTGTCGTCAAAGCCTTGTTCATTGGGGGTCATGCCGACTCCGCGGCCTAAGTGCCATTTGCCAATGTGCGCCGTGTAGTAACCGTTGTCTTTGAGCAGCTCGGCGACCGTGACTTCTTCAGTCGGCAGGCCTTGCTCTTCAAACGGTGGCTTTGTAGCGGCTAACTCTTTATCAAATTCAAGTGGTGGCAAGCCAGTACCCAGCGAATTCATGATGTCGGTCACCACGTTGGCAAAGCCGCCCGGAGTAGGGGTAAAGGTTAAACCTGTGCGACTCGGATAGCGGCCCGTCATCAACATGCCGCGCGAAATGGCACACGTATTGCCGCCCGCGTACGATTGATCAAAGACGGCACCATCGCGCGCTAATTGGTCAATATTGGGCGTGGTGACTTTGCCGCCCGCCACGCCACCGCCAAACGTTGAGATGTCGTTATAACCCAGGTCGTCGGCAACGATTAAAATAATATTGGGGGGGCTTTGTTCAGCGGGTGTGGCAGCTTGAGCTGGGCCCTGTTGCCATGGCACTGCATAGTAGGGTTGCATGTCAGCATACTGCCGATCGGTTTGAAAACTCACCAGCGCGAGTATTAGGCTGGTGCGCATCGTCCAGGCGGTTATCCCGAGTGCGATAGCAACCACCAAAGCTGGTATCCAAAACTTTTTCATTTTTATATTTCCTTAGATATTTCCTTAGATAGTTCTTTAGTTTGCAGCTCTTTAATCACTAGTGCGTTAGTTATCTAGCCGCGCGTTCAATTGCCTAACCATGCTGCAATAGTGGTTCGCAACCGGTTCCCGCCAACACACGATCCACGCACTGACGGTCTTGCTCGGGTAAAGCTCGGTATTGCGCATTTATCCATTGCACACATTTTGCTTGATAAGCAAAAGTTTGTTGCTGCCAGAGCGCGCCATCAATCTGAGTTTGCCATTGTGCGGCGCCCTTTTGTACTGCATGTGCGTTGGCGAGCATGGCTGGCACATACACGCGCCCAACTTCTTGCAAAATAGCATTAAGCGTTTTTGGCAAAGACTCGGGGCTATTCCATTGCGCCTCGTCTACCTCTAAACCACTCAAATCATCAGTCAACAAGCTCCAAGCAACGGCTCGAGGAGCCAGTTCATGGGCTATGTCACGTGGCGTCGGATCAAAACCGATAAGCTGCGAAAGCTGACCAAAAAGGCCGAAGTCCGCCGCACTAGGGCGTGTACCCAATAGAAATGGCTGAGCAGCAAAGTGTGCTTCAAGCGCGGTCAGTAAACGTCGATAGCTCGCATCAATCAAAGGTGCGGTTGTGTCATTAGAGCCCACCACATACAGGCGGTCGATTTGGCGCCGACTAAACTGGGCTTTCGCTAACGACAGTTGCTCGCTGGGCAAAGCTGGGTCAATGCACAAAGGCAGTAGTGTGCCGGCGTTGTCAGCGTCGCGCGCAAAATGCCAGCGATAGTGAAACATATACTTAGTGCACCACTCGTCCGCAAAGTCCTCAAGCAAGTAATCGATAAACGCCAGTGCGGGGTTGTGTGGAATAACCGAACGTGGGGCGATGCGGTTAGCCGAGAACATTTTCTCTAGTTTACGAATGATGGGGGTCGAATCCACCGCCGCATACTCCGTTCCAGCGTCATCAGCAAAAATAAAGGCGGGCAACAGCGCTACTTTGGGAGCCGCGATACCCTTTTGTTGCAGCACTAGTGTCGGGTCTTGCCAAATAATGGCGTACGGAATACGGCGATAGCGCAACAACGCGACCATCTTACGCGTGTAGGGCGATGGCGTATTGCCAATGAGAGTGATGCGTTGTTCTGCTTGCATGGCGCTCTACAAAATCAGTAAATTGGACGTATTCGCGAGGCGTTATCGGCCAGTAAATTGGGGGGCGCGACGGGCTTGGCGTGCCGCTAGCGCTTCAGCAAAATCGGCCGATTTAAACAACTGTGCCAACGCCACATTTTCACGATCAAGCGCATCCGTCACGTCCGCAATCAAGGGCTCGCGCAGTAGTTTCTTCATGGCGCTGATCGACCGCGGCGCTCCTTGCGGTGGTACCAATTGCAAGGCTTTTGCATGGGTAAAGCTTAGCAAGTCATCGTGCGCAACGACGGCATTAGCGAGGTGTAGGTTTTGTGCCGTCGTTGCATCGATGCGCTCGGCGAAGAACATAATTTGTTTGGCTTTTTGCAAGCCTAACAACCTCGGCAGTAGAAACGACGAGGCCAACTCGGCACAGATACCGAGTTTGGCAAACGGCAATTGTAGCCACGCCTCTTCGGCCATATAAATTTGGTCGCAGGTAGCCAAAGCCAAAGTTACTGCACCGCCGATTGCTGCGCCATTGACTGCTGCCAAGATCGGCTTGTCACACAGAAACATTTTTAACGTTATGCGCTTTTGCGCGATATCGGTGAGATCCAATTGGGCCAACACTTCCGGAGCCAAACCCTCAAGAGCATCAGGATTGAAGTAGCCTCCGCTACTGAACACCTGTTTAGCAGGGTCGGCAATGGAGGGGTCATTAGCGCCCGTTAAAATCATGGCAAACGCCTGCTCGTCTTGCTCAAACGCATCAATGGCGCAATACAGCTCATAAAACGAATACATGCTCAACGCATTTTTACGTTCGAGTCGATTGAAGCGCAGCGTGACGATGCCGTGTGCATCGCGCTCGTAAGTTAGGTCCTTAAAATCAGTGGTATTCATTTGCTTGCCACGTTTAGGTTCAATTGAAAAGTACAGCTAGGTCGATGTTTAGAGGCCCGAGCGAATTTTATTAATCGCGCTCGAATCGACTGGTAGCGAAAACATAACGCCGTCTTGGCCGATGGTGTAGTCAGGGAATATGTCCTCGGCGCCATCGAGAAACAGTTCAGATTGGCCAGGGAACACCAACGGCGGCACAATGTGGTAATACAAAAGATGCCCTACCTCGGCGTCCTTAGCGATTTGTGCCGCTTCGCTTGGTGATGCATGATAGTCCAAAATATCGAACATAATTTTTGCCAACCGTGTGTCCTCCGCCTTAAGCGCTGCCTCGCGCATCATATTGACGAGATTAGGAGCGAGCGCTTCGTGCACTAATAAATCAACTCCTCGAGCGGCTTGGCGCACGCTGTCAGCGGCTACAGTGTCTCCAGAGATTAACAAGGTTCGGCCTTTGTAACTAAAGCGGTAACCAACCGCAGGCTCCACTGGTGCATGACCCACTGCCAGCACTTCAATTTTAAGGTCGCCATCGTCCAACAGGGTGGTGAGCTGCTCTGACTCGGGCATAGCAAATTCCACAGCACGCATACCATGTCCTGAGGGGGGCGCAACCGTGTCACCATGATGCGCGTTTCGATAGACTGCATCCATCGAATAAACAGTGTTAAAGCCTTCAACCACAGTAGTAACCCCTTTTGGCCCATACACAGGCAGTGGCTGTTGATTCCCTGCTGCAACCCAACGGATGGTTGCCATTTCGCCCAGGCCATCAATATGGTCAGAATGAAAATGGGTGAGAAAAACCGCTTCGATGTCTCCCGCTGGAATTCCCATACGCCCCAAATTACGCAAGCCGTCAGTACCCGCGTCTACTACGAATAGGCGTTCTCCGGCGATCACCGCTACACACGAGCCTGATGCATTTGGCGCGGGCATAGGCCCACCGGCGCCACACAAGGCAAGGTGCAAGCCGTCGGCAAGCTTAGTGCGTATGTCAGCGCCAATTCGACTCTCTAAACCCTTACTGAATAAGGTCGATAACAATGCATGGCGCTGAGTAATAAGCAACGTCGCCAACAGGGCTACTAACACCAGCATAATCAAACCAATTTTTTTCACAGCCGTTCTCCCACTCGTAGGATTAATCTTGTTAACTCTCTAAATCCGCTTTTGCAACGCTCTTTGCATTTCGCGGGCGACTAGCCATAGGCGATCTTGCCCCCAAATTTGCACCAGCGCTTGGCCGTGCTCATCCAGCAATCGATAACTCGGCACACCCCAAAGCCCCATGTTATACATTTCGATCCGGTTAGCTTCTAAAGCGTCTTCCCAGCCAGGTTGACCGATATGATGTTGTGCTTCCTGCCAATCGAGCCCTGCGCGCTCTACCGCCATGCGCATCCCCCGATCATTATTAGTATTGACAGCGTCTACCCAAGCACAGCGCAAGAAGCTGGCAAGGAATTCGACTAGCTTGCCCTGTTGCTCGGCAAAGGCCAGCAACGAATAGGCGCGTCGGGTTGGCTGCCCGATTGGATCAGCACAGGGACCAAACGGTACTCCCGCCGCCCGCGCTTCGCGACCCGCATCAAAAAATATGTAACGACCTTTCTCGTTGGTGGCTGGTACCCCGCGCATCACCATCGGAAGCACTGGCCGCACCACCAATGTAACCCCAACCGCCTTGGCCAGCGCTACAGTCTGATCAAAGGCAATGGCCGAATAAGGACTACGCAAGGAAGGATAAATCTCCAAAGTAAGGCGCCCATCGTCCTTAAGTGGCCCAGTTGCAATTGCGGGGCGCGGTACAATAAGTGGATCGTCAGGCGTTGAGTCCAAGCCCAAACTGGCCAACCTTTGCTCCAGATGGTAGAGCCGATCAACGCCCCAGTACCACTCCCCGCCGTAATAGAACATGCCTCCCGAGTAGTGCTGCAAGTCGGCACGGCGTTTATTACCTAGCGCAATTCGGGCCGCGCTTTGCGAGCTACTTAGCTCACCCAAGTTTGCGCCCAAGGCGCTTAAGCGCTGGGCATCAGTGTTCCACATCGCTTCGCCAACTTCGGCAGCGTAACGCACAAATTCCGCGTCATTTAGTGCGGCCAATACATTGGTCGCGTGTTCGACTAGACTTGATTCTGGCGGATTCAAATGATGCCCAAACTCGAGCCCATAGTGCTGTGCTACTAGGTGGGAGTCGTACCGAGAAAGCTTTAACAATAAATCCGGCTCAGGCGCATTGGCGCCCAAAGGGCCATCTACCAAGTGACAAATAAGTTCTACTTGATAGCGTTGCGCTAAACGCGGCAAAACCTGCGCAGCTAGATGACTATAACCGTCGTCTACTTGATGAAAATATTCAATCGTATGCGGTGCCCTGCGCTTCGCGCGCTGCGCCTCTGCTTTAACGTGCACCTTTAATTGCCGAGCTTCGCTCGCCATGCGACTCATCACTTTAGACGTAATCCAGCGCCGTAAGACACTGGGGTCCATGGTGGCGGCTCCACCCTGCTCTTTATATTTCTGGCTCACAAATTATCCCTCGGCTTTGCGCAGTCTGCTAACAGTGTACTAACCATAGATTCAACCATGCTCGTCGCACGCTCCACACTTAAATGTTGATGATCGCGCAAACGCGCCCACATCTCATACGACGTCATTGCATCCACCATCTCGCGCTTATCCTCAGGCAACGCACGCAGTTCTGGCAAACGCTGGTCTAAATGCTTGCGGAAACAGCGTTGTGCATACGCATAGTTATCTTGCAGCGCTTGATAGCGCCACAGTTGCGCTTTGGTCGAGCGAAACGCCGACTTATTCACTTCAAAATTGTGCGCATGCAACTGCACGGCTAAAGCGATTCGCTCACTGAGCGAACCCTCAGGAACACCGGCCGCATAGAGTCGCTCGTACTCGCGTTTGAGTTTTTGATCAAAGGCTTCGAACAGCGATTCCATGTCCGGAAAATGTCGAAAAAAGGAGCGAATGGGCATACCGGCCGCATCCGCGATTCCTTGTGCAGTGGGCACAAGAATGCCGTCATTAACTAATTGTTCAACCGCCTGCAAAATTGCTTCTTTACTGCGTTCACTGCGCAGGCGACGCCCATCTGAGGATCGAAGTTGATTCGTTGAACTGCCTTGTCTATTCATAACGTCCAGACCAAAGTGGATATGGTGAGTCAACCTTGCCTTGATAAATCAGCATAACATGTGTTATAAGTTTAGGGGAAGCGGATTTTGCCCGACCCGGCCACGACGGAGTTTCAATCAATTTAGGTCGCCGTGCAGTCTAGCCCGCGAGGGAAGCACGAAAATCGAGAAATAAGTTTGCAGTAAGGCGGCCGCTATCGGGTTTGCTATCGATATCTCGAGTCGGTTCAACCAAGCCAGAATGCAACAGATTGCCTGGGTAACACACCATTCTGTTAGGCTTGTAAGGCACTTCGGCAATCAGCTCAAAGTGCTTATTTGAAGAGTTTATATACTCTGGACTCGGCTCACCGTGTTCGTGTATAAATGCTTTGGCCGCTTCAAAGTAGGGTCCAACGCGCTCAGCCGTGATGCGTTCAAATCCTGTAGGTCGATGGTGAAAAATGCCAGTGCCACCTTTATTATTTGGATTTAAGTAATGCACCGAAGCAAAATAGAAAGGGTTGGTAGAGTCAAAGTGCGGTATTCGCTGTAATAAAGATAATTCGGGCGGCGGTTTCGTCACCAATGAGTACCATGCAAAAAGCAATTCGTGAATAAACGACTGGGGAACGTTATAAACTTGGTGTAATACCGTTAACAATGGCGGTACGACCGCATTGTTGTAATCAATTGGCAGCGCTGCGCGCACGCCGGGGTAGCCACTATTTCGACTGTACTTAAACTGTGCTTGTTGTTTGGCCAAGCGCCGCATTTCAGTTGCGCTTAACAGGAGGTCATCAATGATTAAAATGGGGGTTTGTTCACGTCCAACATGCTGTACCCGAAGGTCGAGCAACGCATTTGTGGCGACTTTGATATCAGTTGTCATGAGCAATCTGGCGGTCAAAGCTTGCCAAGGCAAGAGTTTCCGCTGATGTTTTATCAGCGTTTAGAATACTAATATGCACGTATAAGTGCCGTGTGGGTCACGCATTACCGAACAGGTTCATAATCGCGTAACGGCCATAAGTCTTGCATCATACTCAAAGGCTCTGATTGAAAGGCGCGATCTTAAATGCACTATCTTAAGCTCACTGCGTCAAATGAGCTGTGGCGTACACAATAGCGCCTAGTCGCAAGTATCCGGTGCGCTCACTTTCACGCTTCTAATGCGGCTTAAGGCCAGAATTTTTCGTAGCGCTTAAAATTGCCATCGGCTTCAACGCTTTTAGTAAAACAACTTTTTATGCCTTATCCATTACCGATCGTAAACCTTGAATACCGCTACAATCTTTTCTGGAGCGCTAAATGCGGCAGTGCAGCAGCTAGCTTCATTTTTCTAGAACACTGTGGGCTTGATTGTGACAACTATCCTTCCAAATTCCGTTTGGAAAACCCTAAACATGTTCACCAACTTAGGCATACACACCATATTCACGAATGTCGACTCGCCTACAACGAAGCGCACGGCATTCGAAAGGACACATATCATTATTTTGCGACCGATGATGCGTTCAAAAATCTGAAGATCGTGCGTAATCCGTTCACCCGTGTGGTAAGTGGCTTTCTCATGTTTATGCGCCACGCCACAGCTCTAGACAACAACCCGTCCAACGCCTTCGATAGAAAGGCTCTGGCACTGGTAGACCAGTCGATATCCGAAGCAAACAAAACGAAAACTTCCGAACTGTCCTTTCTAGACTTTTGCACCACATTGAGTCGCTTGGACATTGCACGTTGTAATCCGCATTTTTTGCAACAAACCCATCCTCTTGAAGAAAAGGGCGCGATCACTATAGATCGCGTACTAAAACTCGAAACGATCACCGCGGATCTAGAGGGCCTAATCGAGGACTTTGGATATAAACTAAATTACCAAAATCACTTTAATAAAACCTATTTACACTACACACCGCAACACGAAGAGGTGTGCGAGCTGAAAAACGTGGCATCACTAGCCTATGGCGAATACGCGAATAAAACAGTCCCCACAGCCGCCTTCTACAACCACACGACGCGCGCGCTTATTGCAGAGATTTACCATGAAGATTTGCGCCGCTACGATTATGGGTTTCCGTATTAATGAGAGTTGAAGCATTTGACAATTCGCGGTCGAGCCTTAATTGAGGTTGTGAAACCACCTCATCTATAACGGTTGAAACAAGTTGTGGGGTAATGCCATCGTAGAGTGATTGGTACGCGCTGTCGCTCGGACTTAAAGATGCGGTCGATCTCAATTCGCCGAGATTAGCGGCCTCATCATCTTTTAAGGCTACACGCCAATCAACAGACCTAAATCGCGCATGATTGCTCGGCGCCCATTCAGCCATATCTGACGAGGGTGAAAATATGGCCACGGTCGGTATATCTAACGCCTGCGCAATGTGCAATGGACCACACTCATTGCCAACAAAAATAGTTGCAAAACTCAACAGTGCGGCAAGCTCTTTAAGTGTAGGAGTAGCAACACCGTGTACGATTCGATCACGACTGGGCACTAGGTGAATAAATTCTAATAGATCCTCCTGTTCGTGCAGGGCGCCAGCGTAGAGCAAGATCTGTGCACCGTATTGTTCAATACACTGTTGCGCAACCTCGGCTTGATAGTCCATTCGCCACTGCTTATGTTTTAGCCGTGAGCTTACCGAGAACACGAAGATCAGCTGACTGAGGTCTAAGCCGTGTCGCTCAAGCTCAATTCGCATTGCTCGTTTGCTCTCCTCACCAATCGTTAAAGAGAGTTTCGAGCAGATTTTTAGGGTGTAACCACCCTCAATCAATGGCCGTAGCATCTCAAGCCGCTGATCTACTTTATAGCCCTCAGTGTGCGCAATTAAATGCGTGTACGGCGACAACCACTTACCCCGCGCGCGTCCAATCCGGTACGCAGCTCGCCCAGATAGCCAACTAAAAAGTCCACTGCGCGCCGTAGAGGTAGCATCAATAACAATATCGTAGTGCCCTCGCGTAATCCGCCACGCCTGTTTAAAAAAAGTATCGGGCTTTTTCGAACGTGCGACGCAAGGCCAATCACGTTATCAACAAAGCCCTGCTCTTCAAACAGTGGTGCAGCAATATCGTATACAAGAAAATCGACTTGGGCGTTAGGAAAACTCGCTTTAAGAGTCTGGCACAGCACCGAAGTAAGCACCACGTCGCCAATTGGTTTAAAGCGAATTACGAGAATCTTCATACGGCAGGCCCAGAAAACAACCAAGAACAACTAACGCATTAAAACCATCGCTTTGCAATACGTTCACCCACCGCCATACCCAGCAACATCGTCACCACAAAAACAAGCGTTACGGGTGACAAATAAATAAGGGACGCTACCGCCGGCCCGGGGCAATAACCATACAATCCCCAACCAATGCCGAACAAGCTTGCGCCAACGATCAGTTGCTTATCGATTATTTGCGCCGTGGGCAAACTGAAATCATCTTCAAACAATGGTTTTGAGTTACGCAGCACTAACTTGAAGCCAATTAGGGAGGTCACGACCGCCGCTCCCATTACGAACATTAGATCGGCATCCCAACGACCAAACACATCTAAAAAGCCAATCACTTTGGCCGTGTTCGTCATGCCAGAAGCGGCTAAGCCGGCGCCAAATAAGAGTCCCGCGATTAATATACTTAGGTGTTTCATAAACGTAATCCTAAAAGACTAGACGAACTAACGTGACCACAACGATGGCCACTAACATAAAGGTCACGGTGGCAACCAACGAGCGCTTAGACAAGCGACCGATTCCGCAAACACCATGCCCGCTAGTGCAACCGTTGCCGATTTTCACGCCTAGCCCAACAATTAGGCCGGCCAACGCAGCAAGCGGTATGTTTTGGTTAATGGTTGGATACTCCATGCCACTCATGGCATGAAAAAGATAAGCCCCAGCAATGAGCCCGACTAAGAACAACATCCGCCAAGCGCGATCCCGCGATACGGGCGCCATGGCTCCCCACACTAGCCCGCTAATGCCAGCGATACGACCCACCGCCAGCAGCAGAAGCACCGCCGACAAGCCGATAAGCACACCTCCTGTTAAAGGCCAAAATATAGTATCCATAATGATCACTCTCGTTAATTAAGGGTTGGGATATAACATTGCATCATGCCGCTTTTAGACTATTGTAAGCACTCAGATGACTCAGATACAGATTGCCGCTAAGCTCTTGTAATAAATTTGATCGCGCCAGTAACGACTTCACGGGGATTTTCACCTCGCTTAAATGTAAGCATACACCGCATTCGAACAGTCTCTTATTCAGCGCCAAAAGCATCTCAAGAGCTGTTAGGTCAACCGTGTTCACCGCCCCACAGTGCAAAATAACATGCTTAACTTGAGGACGAGTACGCACGATCTCACCGATGTAATCTTCGAGGTAACCCGCATTTGAGAACAACAAACTCTCGTCAATTCGTAACGATACAACGGTGGGCACGGTGGCAACTTGATAGTGTTTAACATTGCGAAAGTGCGTGCCGTTCGCTAACAAGCCCACTTCGGCTATATGCGGTTTAGAGGTGTGATAAAGGTGCAACAAAATAGACGCGATAATACCGCTGGCTACGCCCGCCTCTACACCCAATGCGAGCGTCACCAATAGGGTCAACGAAACGGCCAAAAAGTCACTCATCGAGAGTGCCCATGCCTGGTTGAACACGCTAAAGTCCACCAAAGACAAAACCGCCACAATGATTGTGGCCGCCAGCATCGCAATAGGCAGGTAGTACAAATACTGCGTCAGAAACAGTGATGCTAGCGCGATACCGATCGCGGTAAATATGCCGGCCATTTGTGTTTGCGCGCCGGCGTCATAATTAACCACAGATCGCGAAAAGCCGCCTGTAACGGGAAACGCACCAAACAATCCTGCCGTTACATTGGCTCCGCCGAGTGCCAACAACTCTTGATTGGGCGATATCTTCTGATGCCGTTTTGCAGCCAGCGTTCGACCTACCGACACCGACTCAACGTAGCCTATAATGGCGATAAAAAGGGCGGGCAACGCCAGCGCTTTAACCGCAGCAAAATTAAAGGACGGGAGCTGTAATCCACCAATACCCGAAGGGATATTTCCCACCACCGCTACGCCTTGCGTGGCCAGAGAAAAGTGAGCCACCCAAACCGTAGTAATGATCACTGCCAAAATGGGAGCGAGCCGCGAAACGCTGAGCGCGACAGACGCCGACAGTCCCATGTAGCGCAACCAGGGTTGCGCGAAGCGACGCGCGAGGAATAAAAACAGTAACGATGCACAACCAATTGCGGTAGTAGCAACGTGCCAGCCGGACCACGCGCTAGATAAGCTCAGCGCTATTTCCATAAAGCTGTGGCCCTGTGCGTCCACACCCAATATATGTTTCACTTGCCCTAAAGCGATGAGCAACCCAGACGCCGTAATAAAGCCAGCCACCACCGAGTGCGATAAGAAATTGGCGATAAAGCCAAACCGCAACAAACCGAGCATAAATAGCATGGCGCCGGATAATAGCGCGAGTGTGGCCGCACCCGCTGCGTGAGAAATAAGACCGTCTGCGACCACCGAACTGAGCGCCGACGCCGTCATAATTGACGCAATCGCCACGGGGCCCACGGCCAGCGTAGTACTCGAACCCAACACGGAATAAACCACAATCGGCATTATGCTGGCATACAAACCGTACTCGGGAGGTAATCCCGCCAAAATTGCGTAGGCCAGCGATTGCGGAATCAGCATGACCGTCACCACCGCAGCCGCAATGATGTCGCTGCCACATTTCTCGCGGTTGTAGTGCGCGAGTTGGGCCACGATTGGCAAGAATCGAAACACTGCCGTCCTCCTCAGTAACCGTAATTGACCGCGTGTCTCACGCAGCCGGCCCTGCCAACCATTCGCGCCCCTTTAACATACCGTGCCAGTAGACAGACGGGAGCACACGCGCTTTTAAAAACCAGGCTAGCCGAGTAGCATGCGTGCCATCGTTAAGCCAACCTGGGAAGGAGGGTGCAAGCACGCCACCATAGGTGAACTCAGCTAACACAATTTTACCGTGCTCTACCGTTAAAGGACACGAGCCATAACCATCGTAGTGAACCGTGGTGCCGTGTTCAGAGAAGCAGTTAGTAATATTTTGCGCTACCACCGGAGCCTGTTTGCGTGCGGCCGCCATGGTCTTGGCATTGGTGGTATTGAGCACATCACCCACGCCCCAAATATTAGCGTAGTGGCTGCTCTGCAACGTCGCAGGATTAACGTCTAGCCAGCCCGCGGCATCACTAAGTTCACTGGTTCGAATAAAGTCTGGCGCAACTTGCGGCGGACACACATGCAGTAAATCAAAATGCGTTTCGCTTACTTTGCCATCCGCATCTTTAAACCACGCAGCCTGGGTGGCGCCATCCACTTTGATAAGCGTTTGTGAAAAACATAATTGGGCCGAATATTTTTCTATGTATTGCATCAGCGCTGGAACATAGGCCGCAACATCAAATAATACGCCGCCACTATTACAAAAGCGCACATCAATATCTTTGAGTTTACCCTTACGCAACCACTCAGAAGCGGAGAGATACATTGCCTTTTGCGGCGCGCCCGCGCATTTTATAGGCATCGCAGGCTGAGTAAAAATAGCCGTGCCACGTTGCAGGTTCTGCACCAATTGCCAAGTATAAGGCGCTAAGTCGTAGCGGTAATTAGACGTCACTCCATTGTGGCCAAGCGTCTCGGCTAGACCCTCAACGCCAGCCCAATCGAGCTTTAGCCCCGGAGCTACCACCAGATGCTGGTAATAAACCGAACAGCCATCAAGCAATTGCACACAGCTGTTGGCGCCTTGTATGCCTACCACCGTGTTTTGAATCCAATCACAGCCCCTTGGAATAAGGTCTGCTGTCTGCCGCTGCGTGGTTTTAGCGGCAAACACTCCGCCACCAACCATAGTCCAACCCGGTTGATAATAGTGCTCAGCCGACGGATCGATCAATGCAATGCGTAACCGCTTATTACGTTTACGTAAACTCGCAGCCGTCGCGATACCTGCCGAGCCCGCGCCAACAATAACTACATCGTATTTAACACCATCAAAGGTGCGATCTTTAGACGTATTCGCCTGCGCCGTCGTCCACAATTTTTTAGACCGCGCACCCGAACGGCAATAAGCATGAATACGTTGGCCCGTTGCCAAGACAGTCTGCAGTTGGTCGCGCTGCGCGGTAGTCATCGATTCCGCCGTAAACGGCATATTAAAAAACGCGATGCCTCTTTGCTTGGCTACGGCCTCGAGTTCGGCCGACGTTGGCTGACCAGACTCTTCGTCATCTGGTCGATTGCAGACCAACACTTCCACACCCTGACGTTGCAACTCCGCGATATCACTAGCTGTAATTTGGGCGGAGACACTAAATTGCGCGTCTAATTTTTCTATTTGCATAACTAATCTCGATTATGAACTCCTTTTGCTGGACCCGACCATTATGCTCTGCAAAAGCACAACGAGGCACGAAGACTACTTGCGCTCGATGAGCGTTTCTTTTAAACCGGTAATTGGCACCTTCAAATACACCATGTCGTTACTCGCGGGAGCCGGAAAATGGCCTGCACGCATATTAGTTTGCAGCGACGGCAGAATGAGTCTCGGCATACCTAGGGTTTTATCGCGAGCTTCGCGCATCTGCACAAATTGGTCTTCGCTAATGTGAGTATTAACGTGAATATTGTTGGCTTTTTGCTCGGCCACTGAGGTGAGATACTCCAACTCCCGCCCATTGGGTTGATAGTCATGGCACATAAACAAGCGGGTGTCGTCCGGCAAACTTAAAACCTTTTGAATAGATCGATATAAAGTGCGGGCATCGCCTCCAGGAAAATCCGCGCGTGCGGTGCCACCATCAGGCATAAAAAGTGTATCGCCCACAAAAGCCGCATCACCAATCACATGCGTCATACAGGCGGGTGTGTGCCCCGGTGTGTGAATTGCTCGCCCCTGTAGTGCGCCAATGGTGTAGTGCTCGCCATCGTCGAACAAATGATCAAACTGACTGCCATCGCGCTGAAACTCGGTGCCTTCGTTAAACAGCTTACCGAATGTTTCCTGCACGACGTGAATGTGACGACTAATGGCAATCTTGCCGCCCACCACACTTTGTATATAGGGCGCCGCCGATAAATGGTCGGCATGTACATGGGTTTCGATTAGGTACACAACCTCTAGCTCTTTCTTCTTGATGCACTCAATAATTTGGTCGGCCCCTTTATAGCTTATGCCACCAGAGGGGTAATCGAAATCGAGCACCGAATCAACCACGGCGCAGGCATTGGATGTGGGATCTTTAACAATGTACGAAAAGGTATTGGTGGTGGCTTCATAAAACGGCAACACCTCAGGTTTAACGGAAGCGCTTGAATTGGTTGTCATCGTAAGTTCCTCTCAAAATTAGGTTAATGCAAAGACTGCTTCAATCTACTCATTCGTAATTTTCATCGCAATTTTCATGCCAAATATCAAACCATCGTAAACCATTGATTTTGCTGCGTTTTTAAATGAGCGCCAATTCAGATAACCAACACCTCGCCAATTGTGGCAAAATACTGACAACTTATTGACATTATTGGCAAACCCCATGCAAGAACAACTCGGTCAGATGCTTGAAGCCTACGATGTACCCGCCATTTTAGTGAGCGCCGAGTACGAGATTCTAGCCACCAACAAAATCTACGTAGAAAAATTTGGGGCAATCGATACGACTGAACAGGCTGCGACCAAACCAAAATGCTATCAGGTGTCGCATGGTTATGATCGACCCTGCGATCAGGCTGGCGAGGATTGTCCGCTAATGGCCGCTAAAGAATCCTTGCGCAAAGAAAGGGTGTTGCACATCCATCAAACGCCCAATGGCAGGGAGCATGTGGATGTTGAAATGCTGCCCATACTCGATCACGCGGGTGATCTGACATTCTTCGTTGAGCTACTCAAGCCCGTGCCACTCGCCAGCGGCAAAACACACGAGCAAACCGTGATTGGTACCAGCCACGCATTTACAGACATGCTCAAGCAGGTAACGCGAGTAGCCAACACCGAAGCATCGGTTTTGCTGCTTGGCGAATCGGGCACCGGTAAAGAACTCATTAGTCATTTAATACATCTTGCCAGTCAGCGTAGCACTAAACCCATGGTCACGTTGGAATGTTCGGGCTTAAGCGAGACATTAATTGAAAGCGAATTGTTTGGGCATAAGAAGGGCGCCTTCACGGGCGCGCACAACGACCGAATGGGATTGGTGGAGCACGCTGACGGCGGCACCTTGTTCTTGGATGAAATTGGTGACGTGTCCCTTGCCACGCAGGTCAAGCTACTGCGCTTAATTGAAAGCAAAACATTTCGTCGCGTTGGTGGATCAGAAGTTCGCACTAGTAACTTTAGACTCATCTGCGCCACCCACCGCAACTTAAAAGATATGGTGGCAAACGGTACGTTCCGACTCGATTTGTACTATCGTATTAATGTATTTCCAATTGTGATTCCAACACTGTCAGAACGCCGCGAGGACATCCCCGATCTGGTTGAACACCTGCTCGGTGTACTCGATCACAAACTGCATATTACCGCACCGGCCATGCGTGCCCTACAGACGCACAACTTTGCGGGCAACATTAGAGAACTGCGCAATTTATTAAACCGCGCGGCCATTCTCTGTGACACCAATTTATTGGAGGAAGGTCACATCCGCCAAGCGATCGAGATGGAATACGGTCACAGTCATGCAGAGGTCGTTAAATCAACTATGCCCGGTTTACGCGATCAAGAACGCGCCCACCTTGAACACCTGATGCTTAAGTTCAACGACAACAAACAAGCGGTTGCGAACGCGGCTGGAATTAGCGTGCGAACCCTCTATCGTAAACTGCAAGGCTAAAGTCGTAGCAGCGTGTGTTTACCGTTGGATTGTGAGACTGACGATTTATGGCTGTGCAGCGGCTGGTGCAGAGGCAATTTGCAGTGCGGCATCTAGCCCTACTTTAGATAAGCGCACCGCTTCGAGCGGCGCAACATCGGCTGGGTAAACTTCTTGTTCAAGCACCAGCCATTGAACGCCGCCGACCTCTCGACTCACCCTAATCAGCTCCGCCCAATCGAACTCATCTTGGCCGATAATCGATTGCATCCCTTGCGCTGGCGCGGCCGTTTTAAAGTGCATTGAGCGTGACCGTTCGGGGTATTTGCGAACATACTCAAAAGGACTCACACCAGCTGTAACCGCCCATCCCACATCGAGTTGCAGTACAAGCGAATTTGACGTTGAACGCGCGATATAGTCCCACAGCGTCACAACAGGATCAGCGTCCGCCGCGCGATACTCACCAAACTCTTCCGCATGATTATGATAGCCCAGCCGCATACCGTAGGACTCCACCACACTTTGTAAACGGTTTAAGTCCCCGACGGTTTGCCAGACCGTGGTTTTAGAAAACGCTCGATCGTCCCAAGCGACGACTACGAGCGGCACCCCGGCGCGCTTAAAAAAATCTAACGTAGCGTGCAGTGTTTGCTCTTCAAGCTGTGCGAATACCGTGTGTGCACCGCTTATTTGCAGTCCCACAGACTGCACAAAGTTTGCCAATCCCTCAGGGTCATCGGCAAATTCACCATACTCGCCCGCCAATTCAATGCCCGTAAAGCCCATGTCAGCCAACTCAGCAATCGTACCTTTAAAGTCTGCTTTTAACTCAGCCTTCACCGACCACAACTGCACGCTTAGTCCCACATCCGTTGGCCCCGCCGCCGACTGAGCCACGTAAGATACTGACAAACTCAAAAACCACGCACTTATAACAGTGGCCATTAAAAATGGGAAAGAACGTTTCATTTTTACGACCCTGAGCATTACGCCCTGCAAATAAACCACACCACGACTGATCGGCGCCAAGCCTGCCAAGTCTTGTACATTAGTTCGCTACCATACAGCAACATCGCGACAACTGGGTTAGCGCATCGTCGCGACCCCTAACTAAGCAAACAGCGAGCAAATTCATCACTTTGGCAATACCGCCAAGTTATATATAAAACATAATAAATTAATTACTAAACATGAGTATAAACGTTTAGTATGGGTATCAATCAGTAATCAACTGCGGCAGTTTCGGCACCGCTCTCACTCATCAATACTATGCTTACCGCTTCGCAACTTCGTGCCGCTCGGGCGCTATTGAGTTTGGATCAACGACAACTCGCCGAAATCGCCGAACTATCGCTACCCACCATTCAGCGCATGGAAGCCAGTGAGCATATCATTCGCGGCAATGTTGATTCGCTCCTAAAGTTAGTTACCGCGTTAGAACGGGCAGGCATTGAGCTCATTGGCGAGGATGCAAATAGTGTTGGGCGGGGGCGCGGCGTGCGCCTGCTAGACAAACCTAAATCGCCATAACGCATTCGCCTAGCGACCTCGCACATGAGCACATTTACGCCCAAGCTGATTACCATACTTAAAAGCGGTTATTCGCAATCTGATCTAAAGAATGATGCCGTAGCCGGCTTAACGGTCGCGGTCGTGGCCTTGCCGCTGGCAATGGCGTTGGCAATTGCCTCTGGCGCAGCACCCAACCAAGGATTGATTACCGCCGTCGTGGCCGGCTTTTTGATTGCCTTGCTCGGTGGATCTCGGGTACAAGTTGGCGGACCAACGGGTGCTTTTGTGGTCGTCATCTTTAATGTAATCGCCCAGCATGGATACGACGGACTGGTGCTGGCCACGCTGTTGGCCGGCCTAATACTGTTGGTGGCAGGCTATGCGAAGATGGGACAAGTCATTAAGTTTATCCCCCACCCGGTGGTAACAGGATTTACCGCCGGTATCGCGGTCATTATCGCGTCGTCACAAGTGCAGGACTTTTTAGGATTACAAATAAACCACGTACCGGCCGACTTTATCCCCAAGTGGGCCGCTTATTTCAGTGCCTTAAGCAGCATCGACATTGCCACTCTATTTGTGGGGCTACTGTCGTTGTGCCTAATCATCGTTCTGCGGCGGACGGCTCCGAAACTACCGGCCTATCTGATTGCGGTTAGCATTGCGGCGGCGGGCGTTGCGCTATGGCATATCCCAGTAGAAACCATCGGCAGTCGCTTTCCTGATATACCCCACGGCATACCCATGCCACAACTACCCGCTTGGGATTTTGCCAAACTACAGAGCGTAATCCCTGCGGCATTCACCATTGCATTTCTGGCCGGCATCGAAGCGCTATTGTCGGCGGTCGTCGCTGATGGGATGACGGGGTATAAACATCGGCCGAATCAAGAACTCGTTGGCCAAGGTGTTGCCAATATTGCCTCTGCACTGTTTGGCGGCTTACCAGCCACGGGCGCGATCGCACGCACGGCCACCAACATCAAGGCCGGCGCCAAAACGCCCATGGCGGGCATTTTTCATGCGGGGTTCTTACTGCTATTCATGCTGTTCGCCATGGATATTATGGCCTTCGTGCCCATGGCCGCATTGGCTGCCATTCTATTTGTGGTGGCGTGGGGTATGAGCGAGATAGACCACTTCATTCACATCTTTCGACTATCACGAGCCGACCGCGCCGTAATGATCCTCACTTTCTTACTCACGGTATTGGTGGATCTAACCGTGGCGATTGGGGTTGGCGTAACCCTCGCGTGTTTGCTGTTTATGAAGCATATGGCCGAAACGGTGCAAATTAAATCCGCTGCGCGAACCAATCCACAAGCCTACGATGAAAACACCGCCTACGAGCTCCAACGCGGCGAGCTACCTGAGGGGGTAGAAGTATTTCAAATCACAGGGCCGTTCTTCTTTGGCGTGGCCGGAGATCTGATGGACGCATTTAAAGCGATGGGACGAATGCCCAAAGTGTTGATCTTGCGAATGCGTCGCGTACCCTATCTAGACACTACGGGCGAAAGCGCGCTAGCGGCTGTTATAAAACAATGCGCCGATAGCGGCACTCAGGTCATATTGAGTGGGCTACAGGAACAACCACTAAAAATGCTCCAAAACGCCCTGAGTGATACACAGGCACTGTCGGTACAATTTAGTCACGACTACCAGGCTGCCCTCGAGATTGCTACGCGCGTTATCGCGGATGGCGCACGCCACCCAGTGTGATAGTCCTTATGTTCACCAAGCCTAGCACCACCATCACCGTTAAAGTGACGCCCAACGCTAAGGCCGATCGGGTAAGTAAAGACACGTTAGAGGGCGGCGACACGCAGTATAGAATTTACACCACCAGCACGCCCGAAGCGGGCAAAGCCAACAAAGCCGTGATCGCTCTGCTGGCGAAAGAGCTGGGTATTGCCAAATCCACTTTAAGCATTGTGCGAGGCCATACAACCCGCACTAAATTGATTAAGATCGAACACTCAATCTAGCAAGAGTAAAGTGGCAGGCTTAAGAAGAATATCCTAAGCTGTTGTATTCGAGCGATACGGGTGTTCAAACCGGCCAGAAAGAACGCAAGCACCCATTGATTAATTATAGACTCGCGGTCTCTTTAGTCTCTGTAGTCTCTATTTAACCAATTTTTGTTGTCTTGACGATCTAATGCATTAGCTCCACCATACCAAAATGACCACAATCAATGCGCACAATTTCGACACTTGGATTCGCTCCGAATTCAAGCAACTCAATACCGAACTTGAGTTGCTCTACAACCAGCAAACCAAGCCCGAACAGGTTGCTGATGTAGGACTTATGCTTAAAGAACAGTTAGTCCGCACGGGTGGTTCGTTAATCGAGGCACTCTTAAACGAGGGCAATACCGACCAAGGTTTTGACCGAGGTTTTGATTTACTCGGCAATGTTGGCTTTTTCATGGCTGCGTGCCGACGTCATGAAATAGATCAGGCTCACAAATTTGCCGAAGACGCGGCGCTCACGCGGGCTTTAAAGGCGGCAGGGGCACTCTCATTGCAGCTAGGCGCTTCGCTCGGCGTAGTGCCGCGTTTCGCGTCGGCGCATCTTGAAACACACAACTTTGCCGTTAACGGCGAGTACAAATCGTTTACGAGTCTGCCCGACGAAATACTCTTTATTGATTACAACACACGCGGCGTACTGGCCTTTATTCGGGCTTCGCAAGCCTTGCTCGCCGCGTTGCCGCTGGGCGTTTCGCATACCGTTACTTACGATTTACTGCATGCCGCTAAACACGCTTTAACGGATGTGATTAGCAACAATCAACAGCTCTTCGAGCAGCTCGATACACATCGATTTTTTTATAATGTTCGCCCCTACTACAAACCGCACTACGTAGGCTTACGCGAATATCGCGGTGCCAACGCCGGCGACTTCGCGGGCATCAACGTTATCGACTTATTGTTAGGGCTGTGCAGCGCCGAGGATGCGTATTACTCGCAATTGTTGGTCGATAAATTTTTATTTATGCGTCCAGAAGATCAATTAGTGCTACGCGACTGCATGCGTCGCCAGAGCTTGCTGGACAGTTTTTTAGAAGCACAGCAACGTGGTGAACACACGCAGGCTTGGTATCGGCGAAATCTTGCCATGTTTTTAGAGGTTTGCGCTGAATTCGGCCAAACAGCACAGCAACATCATCATATGTTGATTAAAAAGTTTATCGAGGTACCCGCTGAACAAGCTGAGCTAACAGAGCAAGCTGACCTTACCGCGAGCGGTCCACCGTTACCTGTGATGTTAAAGGGCTTAAAAAAATTATGTGATTTGCGCTCTGCCGCAAACGTATCGGGAATCAAGAGCCGACATGCAGACCTCGCGCTATTAAAAGCCAGTTTGGAGTGTGGGGAATGAGCAAGGCCGACTATGAAAAGCTCTTCTGTCCTACGGAACATGGCCGCTATTTTTTGGCTCACTCCATAGGCTTGATGCCGCGCTCTACACCCGAAATAATTGATCAAAACTACCTGGCAAGTTGGCGCGCTGGGTCCGCTACTATTTGGCCTCAATGGCTAGCCGCCATAAACGAATTTAATATCGCTTTGGCTAATTTGTTCAATACGAATGCTGAGCAGCTTTGCCCTCAAACGAACGTATCGAGTGGCCTGTCGAAAGTTTTGATGGCGCTGCCTAAACGTCGCGGCAAACGTACCATTGTTGCAACTGAGAGTGATTTCCCGTCCGCGGGGTTCGTGTTGCAGCAGGCCGAAAAGCTAGGATACTCGATAAAACTTATTCCTAAAAAGGCGAATCTGCAGGATCTAGCTACGTGGGAGATGGCGCTGAGCAAAGATGTACACGCCGTTTTTATTACGCAAGTTCACTACAATACTAATTTACTGATCGCGGCCGAAGAGATCGCCGAGCTATGCGCGGCGCGCAATATTATTAGCATCGTTGATTCGGCTCAAGCGACCGGAATCGTACCAATAGATCTGTCAAAGTCTAAAATAGATGTGATGGTAGGCTCGTGCATCAAGTGGCTATGTGGCGGCCCTGGAGCGGGCTTTATTTGGCTAAACAAGCAGCGCATAGCGGAACTGGAACCGTACGATGTGGGTTGGTTCTCGCACCAAGACCCGTTTGAGTTCGACCTTCACCACTTCGCCTATGCCGACACGGCGGCGCGCTTTTGGGGCGGAACGCCATCCGTGGTTTCCTACATAGTAGCGAGCAACAGCATTCAGTTAATCAACCAGATCGGCGTTGCAACTATTGCCGAACACAACCGCGCCTTGACTAAAAAATTACTAGCGGCCGTACCCGAAGAGGCCATCGCCTCACCTAAAGACCTCACTAAAAAGGGCGGCACAACGGTGCTTAAATTTAATCAGCACACTGCCGTAGTAAAAGCACTCCAAGATATGCACATTTTATTTGATACTCGACAATACGGACTTCGATTGTCACCGCATATTTACAATACGGAAGAAGATATTGACCTTTTGATAGAGTGCTTAACCGAGTGTCTGCAGAAACACCCCTAATTATTAGCGACCAGTCTTAGTGGTATGTGTATCCAACAAAGATCACGGAAACAATTAACAACATTCCGAGGAGTGTTAAGTACAGTAATCCGATGATAGCCATAGTAGCCAGGGTTATTCCGCGCGAACGAGCATAAACAACCCGCAACGATCGATACAAATAATACGGTACGTAAAGCAACCATATAAAATCAAAAAGACCACTGGCCCCTGATTCCGCTGTGGTACTAACCAAATAAAGCCATATCAACGCAAGTGCCACCATGCGCAGCCCCGCTTTAAAATAAGACACGTTCGCCCATTGGCTTAGGTAGTCGCGCATGCGTCGAAACTGATAAATAAAAAGCGCCAAAACTAGCGTAATCCCAACACCTATATCTACACCGCTTCCAACTTGGAGCAATTGCGTACTAAGCGTAGTCATCACGATGACTGCAAATAGAAACGCATGGTTATGCAGCACATAAATCAAGTGCTCGACATAGTAGGTACCACTGCCCAGATACAAAACCTTAAACAGCAGCGCCACAAACGGCAAAAACAAAAAAAGTGCTGCGGGCAAGGGCTCGATAAATTGCTCAAACACGGCTTGGCTATCACCCGCCTGAATGTCCTCGCGAATAGTTTTTATTGAGTTGCGAAGTCGCTTTTCAATTTGTACGTTGATCTCGGGCGAAAACAACCCAATATTGATCGTTCCATTAAATTCAGAATCATCATCGCTGGCCTCCTCGCTGGGCGCTTGAGCAACACTATCACCATCAACGTTTGCCGTATTGGTCGAGCGAGGGTTCGCTTCGGCGGGTATGGCGGTTTGCGTGTCTGTTGCTTGCTCTTTGGGTGGAATGGTCACAATGTTTAAGCTGTTAACCAGCGCTAAACTCGCAAACGCGGCAATACTGAATACTAAATATAGCCGCACGGGCGACATATATTTTTGTCTGCGTCCTGCCAAAAACACACTTGTAAGGTGCCCTGGCTTAAACAGCAATGCGGCAAAACTGCGCCACAGTTTGGACTCAACACCAAACATCTCATTGGTGAATTCGGCCAGTACGGCACCCATAGTCGGAACTCGGGGCTCTTCTCTTTGCCCGCAAATCGCACAATATCGACCCTGTAACTCCGCGTCGCAGTTAGCGCACAAACCATGTTTGGCTAACGCAGCTTCGGCCATCGTTAGAATGCGCTGTTCAAAATTAACGTGATCGCCGAATTGATCTAACAACTCGGCTTCGATGGGCTGTGCCTGTTGAATCAAAAAAAGGTCTAAAGCCGCCTGATCCACAAACCGATATTGCACACAGCGATGCTTATGCTGTTCATCGCTTACACTCGGCACCGATGTGGCTGCTGCGATAACACCAGGGATGGCCAGTATCGCCTCGTTAACTTCGTGCAAGCGTTCGTCGAAGCGATCAATGCTCTCAACGTCCACCGTAAAGTTAACTTCGTAAATCACACTGCGTGATGCTCGCCGCACGTCGGGCCCAATCGACTGAATCTTTGCCATGCGTTTACTCAGCTAAAGGTTATCCATTTTAAGACGCACTCATATCCGCAAATCGCACACGTTTTCACTGATGTTTAGATACGTCTGGTTGCTCGCAGCCTTAACACATGACTGCCTATTACGCCCATGCTCAATTACCGCTATTATGGCTGCTGCGCAATACCCTATAACAACTAGCGAACAAAGACTATGAACACCAATAAAGCATTTCCCCTATTTAAGCCATTTTCGATGCTGCTTCTATTATTACTGGTCGGTTGCGGCGAGCAAACCGCAACGAACACAGAACAAGGCGTTGTAACCGACACCACAAGCTCCGCGACTACCCAGATCAATGAGTGGTTCGAGACCAAGTACGAAGAAGAGCTTATGATGAGCCCTATTGAACTTACATTTCAAGGGCGCAAAGAACGCTACGACGAAATTGACGACATGACTGAAGCCGCGCAAGACGAATGGCTAGAGTGGAAGCGTCAATCAGTGGAAGAGCTGCAAGCTAACTTTGACTATGCGAGTTTAAGCGACGACGCCAAATTATCGTTCGACCTGTGGATTCACCAGTATGAAACCGCACTTGCGTCAGAGCCTTTTCAACGTAACGAATATGTTTTTACGCAGATGCAAGGGATTCACACGTTTCTACCCACTCTGCTATTGAGCTTTCATAAAGTTGAGGAAGTTAGCGATCTTGAAGCGTTAATCAAGCGCATCGGTGGCGTTGGCGTTGCGATGGGCCAATTGCTTGACCGCGCCAAAGTAAATGCCGAGGGCGGCGTTAGACCTCCACGGTTTTCTTACGAGATTGTCGCCAAACAGGCGCAAGACGCAGTATCCGGTGCACCGTTCGACGAGTCCGAAATCGACTCATCGCTGTGGGACGGGATTAAAAAACACGTAGCCGCCTTGCAAGAAAAGGGCGAACTTGATCAGACCCAAGCGGATGAGTATCTTGCGCAAGCCAGTGCTGCACTCATCAACGAACTCAAACCCGCGTATGCCGCGCTGATTGCCTTTATGCAAGAAGATATCAGCAACACTAGCGAGCAAGCGCAAGGAGCAAGCGCTTTACCTAATGGCGAAGCCTATTACGCCGACCGACTCGCAGTGCGTACGACCACATCAATGACCGCCGACGAGATTCACTCATTGGGTTTAATCGAAGTGGCTCGCATTCGCGCCGAGATGGAAGCTCTTATGGTGGCGGATGGCTTTACTGGCACGCTGCAAGAGTACTTCACGTTGATTCGGGACTCAGTGGATAACGAAAAGTATTACTTCCCGAATACGGACGAGGGTCGCCAAGGTTATATCGACGATGCGACGGCAGCCATCGAAAACATTAAATCCGAACTGCCTAACTTTTTTGGAATCTTACCGAAAGCCGACCTGGTGGTTAAACGTGTTGAGCCGTTCAGAGAACAAGCCGGCGCACCACAACACTACTTTGCTAGCACACCCGATGGGTCGCGACCAGGCGTCTATTACGCGCATTTGTTAGACATGACCACCATGCCCAAGAATGAGCTAGAAGTAATCGCCTACCATGAGGGACTGCCGGGTCACCACATGCAAATTGCCATTGCGCAAGAATTGAGCGGTGTACCCACATTCAGAAAGCAGGCGCGCTTTACCGCGTATTCAGAAGGTTGGGGTTTGTATAGCGAGATATTGGCTAAAGAAATGCCAGGCACCTACACCACCATCCACAGTGACTTTGGTCGTTTGAGTAGCGAAATGTGGCGCGCCATTCGTTTAGTAGTGGACAGCGGCATGCACAGCAAAGGATGGAGCGAGCAGCAAGCTATTGATTATTTCGCAGACAACTCGGCCGTACCAATTGAAACGATCCGCACTGAAGTACAGCGCTACCTAGTATGGCCAGGGCAAGCGACGTCGTACAAGGTTGGCATGATCTTCATTCAAGATTTGCGCAAGATGGCCGAGGCGGAGCTAGGCGAGCAATTTGATATCCGCGGTTTTCATGACGCGATACTAGATGGTGGTGCCATGCCGCTTAATTTGCTGGAAAAGAAAGTGACCGCGTGGGTCGCTGAGCAGAAAGCCTCGATCTAGTGTGGAGGTTTAGCGCGAGCTTTGCGGCTTTGCGCTAACTTTCTGGTTAATTAAGAAACGGCGATGCCAAACATCGCCGTTTTTTTATTGGACTCGCTTTGCAAACTAACAGCATGCAAATAGAAGCAACTAGGTAAGCGACACAATTAAATAGGCCTTGCGCGCACGCCACTCAATGGGTATGCAATAAGACTGCAAGCCCTTGGCCAGCACGATGCCGCGCAAAGGCGCGCGAACAGCAACCGGTGGAGCGAGTTCAAAGCGCGAGCCAAACACCTCGCGAGCATTACCCGCGATAGTGTTCGCAATTTCACCCACAAGGTCCAACATCAACTCCGGAGTATGTCGACCTTTTTCGCCATATCGCGCGATCAACATTACTAACATTGACGCGGGCGCGCTAAACATCACAGTGCCTTGGTTGCGCCCAGTAATACCGATTACGCCTGTAAATTCCAGCACATGCTTGTCGATGCCATCAATTAAATAAGGGGTACCCACATTGGGCGGGGATTGCGTATCGTAAACGTGGAAATACTCCAGAATTCGATCTATAAATACACTTATTTCTTGTTCAATCATAATCGTTATAAATCAGACACAAGTTCTTCAACCGCTTCAATTAAGGCATAGTCGGTAAACGGTTTACACACAAAACCATAAGCCCCCAGTTCCAAAGCTCGCAGACAAGTATCGGTATCTTTGAGTGCAGAGACCACTAAAATTCGCACACTCGGATCGATGGCTACCATTTCTTTAATGGCTTGCAAACCATCCATGCGCGGCATGGTTAAGTCCATTGTCACAACCCGTGGCTTTAATGCTTTAAATTCTTGAATCGCTTCTTCGCCATCTTTTGCCGAACCACAAAATTCAAAGTCACCATTGTGTAGAGCGCGTTCAATCTGGTTTCTAATTATTTGTGAATCGTCTACGACCATAAACTTCATACGCAACCCCTATCAACTCTTAGCCTTTTAACTGGTTTCCATTACCTATTAACCAAGGTATTTATCCAAAGTACTTATATAGTCTCGTGCACGCCAATCTTTACCACAAAGCGCGAATACTTACCGGACGCGGTACCAACCAAAATGCGTCCGTGCAAAGAATCAACAATCTCGCGCACAGCATCCAAACCAACGCCGCGCCCCGCGTCTTCACCGGCCACATCGCTAGACGAAAAGCCGTGCACGAAAATGGTTTTTAACAATTCGCGATCATCCGCCTTAGCCGCGGCTTCGCTCGTTAAAAAACCTTTTTCAACCGCCTTGCTGCGAATTTTGTCGTACTGCAGCCCTTGACCGTCATCGGCCACCGTTAACACAATCTCCTTCGCCGTGCGGTCTATCGACACCAACAGCTTCGCGGCCTCGGGCTTGTCATTAGCCGTTCTCTGTGCCGGTAATTCCACTCCATGCACCACGGCATTACGTACTAATTGCACCGCACAGTCATAGATACTCGAAGCGAGTTCTGGAAACTCCTCTAAATGATGCACACCACGTATAGACATCTCTACTTGTTTGTCTTCCCGTTCAGCGACCGCTTGCGCGAGGTTCTGTAGTTTCTGTTTGAAACCATCAGCCAAGGGAACATGTTCGTGCATTACGACCGAGCGCGATTCTTCCTCGCCACCCGCTGCGTGCAACGCCTGAGTACCAAACTGATTAGTGAGTGAACTTGCCAGCTCGAGCTCGGCGATCATGTTTTTTAATTGAACAACTAATTTAACTAAACGCTGACCGTCAACAAAATTATCTTTGCGTAGTTCATCTATCGTATCTTCAAACTGGTGCAGCGTGGCTGCAAATAGATCTAGGCGTAGCGCGCTCGCGTCCCCTTTAAGGGCATGCGCAATGCGCGCAATTTTATCGAGCTTACTAGCGTTCGCTGCAGGATCCGAGTCGCCTTCTTCCAAATGCGAGTTAATCTGGGTATAGGCCGTTCGAGCCTTTTGGAAAAACTCATTGAGCTCGCTGGGATCAACGTGCAGCACACCTTTTAATAGATTAAGCCGTTGCTCTTGTACACTTTGAATGGCTTCGAGTTCTTCGCGCAACACCGCTTCGTTGGTGATATCCGATACCGTTACCAGTAGTTCGCTTACTTGGTTAGCTTGTTCATCGCGCGAGAAGTCAAAATTAAGCACCCGTTGGATTGATCCAGCCGCCTTGCGTTTTACCCGCAGCTCGACATTGTGCAGTGGATTCAAATCACCCATGAGTTTGGGCTTCACCCGCCCACCAAACACTAAGTTTAAAAACTTTTTAGTGCGCTCAAGGTCCTCAGCTGTGATGAGCGGTTTGATAAAGTCTAAAAAGTCGCCGCTCACTTGTTTATCTTGCCCGAATAACTCCTTTAACGCTTTGGACTGTTGTTCACCTATTTGATACTGCGCGTCGATCAAAAACACACCCTCTTTAGTGGAGGCTAAGATATGCTCATTCTCGCGGCGTACCGCATCGGCTTCGTCATCGGCCTTGCCGAGGCGAAAGAACAACAAACCCAACACACCCAAAAAGCCTAGAAACATAATGCCGAGCGATACGTATTGCGCGCCTAACAGAATTCGTTGGCGACCCTGCACCAGCTCTCCGTAGGCTTGATCAAATTCTGCATAGCGCGCTTGAAAAGCGGGCCAATCTTCGCGCGCATAAGCATCGATGGTAGCATCAAGGGGGGCAATCATCGAAGGGGTTGTTACGGCGGGATAATCCCATGCGGGGC
>CAYOXK010000008.1:0-2598 GCA_964407915.1 uncultured Gammaproteobacteria bacterium | reverse complement strand
TGCGAGGCGGCCACCTTGTTTGAACATTAAAACGTGGGTATAAACATCATCACGCAATTGTTGGTCGGATGTGCCAAAGCGCTCAAACATTTCTACATAGTTCAGCGTTTTAGCCCGACCAAACGTTTCACGCTGCACGAGCAGGGTATCCACGTAAGTACGGATGAAGATAACCACAATAATAAACAAGACCAAGCTACTGATCAGCGTCAGCAGGCCTTTATAACGTTTTAATCGTTGTCCTAATAAACTACTTGCCATGCTCACATCGTCGCCCGTTGCTAATTTAGCTCGCGCCTTAATTGGCGGATTCAGTATGAACATCAATCTTACTTGATATTTGTCTAATTGAAAGCGCGAGATGCGACTGTCGAGGTAGTTTTCCTATCATAGGAGCAAAGCTTCTTAAAAAAGCCTGTTTACGCATTGCTTGGTTAGTCTTCGCTTAGATTAGTCGCTGAGTAATTACCTAAACAGACTTACCGACTTATGTCACAAGTCATAAATTGGATATTGCTTGCCAGTCTGTAAATGGGTCCAGTTACCTGTGAAGGTGGTTTTGTACTCACAGTCAGCACGAGTAAACAAAGAGTGCGCGCTGAGAAAATCCACTCGCAACAATCCCGGTATGCGGTTCTGGCATTGGTTAATGGTTTTAGACAGCACACTACCGCTTAAATCCCAAACGTCGACTTGTACGTCGCCACGAGTCATCGACTCTTGCACATTAGCGCTGGTTTGCTTTAGAACTTGTAGTAGCAGCGGGTGATGCTTGTTAGCCACTAATAAGCGGCTCATTAATTGTGCGTGGCTGTTTTGGCTTTCAAACACCACGACCGAATTAAGGCCAATCAGGTCTTCAAAATTGGCGCGTGTGGCCCGCGATTGCGGCACTACCGCGACGTCCATGTAAATTCCACCAAACTCGTATAAAACCGCAAGCCGGGCTATATCGCTCTGTATGGCGGGGATGCGGAGCCGATCGAACATTGCTGAATAGGTCGGTGACAAAGTATGCAGTAGCGCACTCGCCGACTCACGGTTCCACCGTTTAAAATCGTAGTTGCTAAACACAGAATGCGTTTGTGCTATGGCGTGTGCAACGTCAACGGGCAGATCACTTGAGCCGTCGAAATTGCTCCAATAGTTATGAATTGTGCGTGGTATCAGCACTTACAGAATACTCATGTTGTACATTTCACGGTGGCTTAGAGTCGCTCTTGATTTAAGGTTGAATGGGTTATCGAGAGACTACTCTTAACAACATCACGCTTAACGTTACGCAAAAGAGCGAGCAGCATCGCCGAACATTAACCCTCGCTCGGAATCACTACTACATTTAGACCTAACCCGCGAAAACGCCAAAAGTAGACTATTCTTATTTTTCAATAATCTGACAAGTGCAGCGAAAAAAAACAGCTAGGCAACGCCTAACTGATTTTCCAATTACTTAATGGCGCACGCTCTGAGTAAGCCGCGATAGGGCGCTGTTATTTTTTAATTAGGCGCACAACAAATATCAATATAACGGCCCCAATGGTTGCCATTATGATCGAACCGACCACGCCACTTACCGCAATTCCCAAAAAGTTAAACACGAAGCCGCCAAGAATTGCGCCGATAATGCCAACTACAATATTACCAAGTAGACCAAACCCACCGCCTTTTACCAGTGTGCCTGCCAACCAACCTGCTACTGCGCCGATGGCTAAATAGATGATTAGTTCTGTAACGGCCATATGGCCTACTCCTGTGTTAATAGTGATTGAATAATTAAATGTGCCTGCCGAGTGCCTTTAACGGATACGGATTCAGCTGTTGCAGCGCATCTGCAGATTAACTATATCAGTAATCGTCGTTTTAGTTTGCGGTATAGTAAATAGGTGTTTAAGCAGGATGTTTACGCGACAAGCACGCACATTAATGGTTCAGGCATGGAGGAGTCAGTGAGTTTAGAAAAAATCAAACGCGTGTTTGTAACAGGCGGAAGTGGATATGTTGGACGTAATTTAATCCGACGATTTGTGGCCGACGGGTTTAGCGTTCAGGCGTTGGTGCGCAGTGAAGCATCCGCGACCATCGTGGCGGCTCTCGGGGCTGAGCCGAAACGCGGTGATATCCTTGATATTACGAGTCTTGAAAACGCGATGACTGGATGTGACTGGTTGATTCACGCTGCAGCGGATACCGCACATGGCGCATTCACCGCCAGCCAGCACCATACCAATTTACAAGGTACTCGCAACGTTCTAAATGCTGCGCGAACTGCGGGAATAAAGCGCGCCGTGCACATCAGCACCGAGGCGGTGCTACTGACGGGTGCACCATTGCGCAATGCTAATGAAGAAATCCCCATTCCAACTCGCCATGCGGGAAGCTATTCAGCCAGCAAGGCCGCCGCTGAGCAGGCGGCGCAAGCAGAGAACCGTGAGGGTCTTGAGGTGATCGTAGTACGACCTCGTTTTGTTTGGGGCCGCGACGACACTACCGCGCTACCGCAACTGGTTGAGGCTACTAAAAGCGGTAAGCTAGCGTGGATCGATGGTGGCAACTACCTCACATCTACCACACATATTGATAACGTTGCCGAGGGAGTTC
>CAYOXK010000007.1:61717-64290 GCA_964407915.1 uncultured Gammaproteobacteria bacterium | reverse complement strand
AAAGCTTAGGCCTTTTCCCGTTGCATGTTCGCCAAGAAATTGATGCCCATATAGCCGATCGCTTACTCGAAGCTGTGTGGCGGGAAGGCTTGTGGTTAATTAACGACGGGATTGCCACCACGCAAGAAATAGACGATGCCATTCGTTATGGGTTTGGCTTACGCTGGGCACAGATGGGCCTGTTCGAAACGTACCGCGTGGCAGGCGGCGAAGCGGGGATGGCGCACTTTATTGCGCAATTTGGCCCCGCGTTAGAGTGGCCTTGGACTAAGCTCATGGATGTTCCTGAACTGACAGAGGAGCTAGTGCAAACCATTGCGGAACAGTCTGATGCGCAATCGGGTCAGCACAGCATTCGTGAACTAGAGCGCATCCGTGATAACAATTTAGTGGCTATGATGCGCGCGCTTAAAACGCAAAATTGGGGCGCGGGAGAGCTGTTGAATCAATTTGATCAGCATTTGTTTGGTCTTCGCGAAGCGCCCGACTTTAGCCGCATGATCCCTACCGTAGATCGCGTAATTCCGGCCGACTGGACGGATTACAACGGACACATGAACGAAGCGCGCTACGCCCAAGTTTTTTCAGATGCCGCCGACGCGTTTATGCAAATGGTGGGTGCGGACGCCGAATATATTCAAGCGGGCTTTAGCTTTTTTACGGTGGATACCCATATCCGCTACATAGAGGAGTGTCACGCGGGTGATCGGGTTGTGGTGAACAGCAAAGTGTTGATGTGCGAAGGCAAAAAAGTGCAGCTTTATCATGAGATGAGTCATGCGGACGGGCGCCTGCTGTGCAGTGGCGAACAGTTTATGTTGCATGTTGATCTTAAGGCGCGTAAATCGTGCCCACCGCGCGCTGATCTAGCGGAACGACTTGCGCGCGTGGCCGAACAACAAAAAGCATTGGCCTAAGCTTCTGCAATCGATCTTCCCTTAACCTTACTCAACGCCATGTTATTGCAACTAAGTGAAGAACAACAAATGATCGTGGCTACTACGCGTGCGTTTGTTGAAAAAGAGCTGTATCCATTAGAAGCCGAAGTTGAAAAAACGGGTGTGCTGCGACCCGAAGTGATCGCGCACGTTAAGGCCAAGGCGATTGCGGCTGGTTTATACGCGGCCAACATTCCCAGCGAATACGGCGGTGGCGGCTTAGATACGCTTACTTGGTTGTTGTTCGAAAAAGAGCTGGGTCGTACTAGCTACGCCCTGCATTGGAATTGCGTGGCGCGCCCCTCCAATATTTTGTGCGCAGGCACCCCCCAACAGCAGCAAGATTATTTATTACCGTGCGTGCGCGGCGAAAAATCCGATTGTTTAGCGATGACCGAACCCAATGCAGGCTCTGATTTGCGCGGCATGCGAGCAACCGCTGTTGCGGACGGTGATGATTGGATATTAAACGGTACCAAACACTTTATTAGTCATGCCCAGGAGGCTGATTTTACCATCGCCTTTATGGCCACAGGGCAAGAAGATACGCCACGTGGTAATAAGAAGCGTATTTCTGCTTTTTTTGTTGACCACGACAATCCAGGCTTGGAGATTGCTCCAGGTTACGAAAATGTCTCGCACCGTGGCTACACCAATTCGACCCTTATTTTTACAGATTGTCGAGTGCCCAAAACGGCGCTGTTAGGCGAATTGCACAAAGGCTTCGACGTGGCCAATCAATGGTTAGGTGCCACTCGCTTACAGGTGGCGGCGACTTGTTTGGGACGTGCAGATCGAGCCTTTAAGCTGGCAGTAGAGTATGCCGCGCAGCGTGAGCAGTTTGGCCAAAAAATTGGTAAGTTCCAAGGCGTGTCGTTCAAGTTGGCCGATATGGCGACCGAACTTAAAGCGGCGGAGCTCCTCGTGTGGGCGGCCGGCAGCGACTACGATGCGGGGCGGTGCACCGATGCCGATATGGCCATGGCTAAGCTCAAAGCGAGCGAGGTGTTGGCGATGGTTGCCGATGAGGCGATTCAGATTTTTGGCGGTATGGGCTTGATGCGCGAACTGCCGCTCGAACGTATTTGGCGCGATGCCCGTATCGAGCGCATTTGGGAAGGCACGTCGGAAATACAGCGGCATATCATCTCGCGTAGCCTATTGCGTCCCTTTGGTGCCTAACCACAGGATGCCGAATTCCACTGAACACCGCCTACAGCGTTTACTGCGCCCTGCGACGATTTGTTTGTTTGGTAGTGGCTGGGCCGAAAATGTGGCCTATCAATTAGCCGAGGCAGCCTACGCTGGGCAAGTGATCGCCGTACATCCGCACCGAACGTCGTTGGGGGGCGTGCCGTGTGTGCGCAGTATTGCGGAATTGCCGTTTGTACCCGATGCCTGTTTCATCGGCTTAAATCGCACCACGAGCGTGGAGGTGGTTCAGCAATTGGCCGCGCTTGGCGCGGGCGGGGTTGTGTGTTTTGCTTCGGGCTTTCAAGAGAGCGATTTAGCCGACGGCGCCGACCTACAAGCGCAATTAGTGGCAGCGGCGGGGAGCATGCCGATGCTGGGCCCCAATTGTTACGGCTTTCTTAATTATTTAGACAATACCCCCGTTTGGCCAGATCAACACGG
>CAYOXK010000007.1:38108-61707 GCA_964407915.1 uncultured Gammaproteobacteria bacterium | reverse complement strand
TCAACACGGTGGAGTAGTGGTGCAGGGCGGCGTGGCGATTATTGCTCAGTCGTCCAATATTGCACTTAATATGACTATGCAGCAGCGTGGGTTGCGGGTTGCCTATGTTTTCACGCTGGGCAATCAGGCGCAAACTCAAGTAAGTGATTTAATTGACGCTATGGTGGCTGATGAGCGCGTCAGTTGTATTGGTCTGTACTTGGAAGGCTTTGGTGATATTCCGCGCTTTTATAAAGCCGCCCTCGCTGCCCATGCGGCCGGTAAGCCCATTGTAACGCTGAAAATAGGCAAAACGGACAAAGCCCGCATTGCCACCCAAACGCACACAGCATCGTTGGCAGGCGCAGCGGCGGTCTCTAGCGCGCTACTGGCGCGGCTGGCTATTAGTGAAGTCGATACCCTGAGCGTGTTCTTAGATACTCTAAAGTTATTGGACGCCTTTGGTCCATTGGCCGGTACAGCCGTCGCTTCGGTCAGTTGTTCTGGTGGCGAAGCAGGCCTTATGGCTGATTTAGCCGCACACAGCGATGTGCATTATCCTGATTTTCCTGAGCATACCGTGACTCAGCTCAATGCTATTTTGGGGAACAAAGTAACGATCGCGAATCCGCTGGACTACCATACTTACATTTGGGGTGACGTGCCGGGCATGACCGCCTGCTTTACAGCCATACTGGCAACGACCTACGATTTGCATGCGTTTGTATTGGATATCCCACGGGCCGATCGTTGTGATCCAAGCTCACACGATTGTGCGGTTGCAGCCATTTCGAATGCGGCGCGTGCGAGCGCTGCCCAGGGCTTGACACCGCGTATCGCGGTGATTGCGTCGTTGCCTGAGAACTTGGCAGAGACCACCATAGAGCAGTTTGCTGAAGTAGGGGTGATCACACTGCATGGCGTGGAGACCGCCATTGCGGCGATTAGCGCTGCCGCTGCGTGCGCCGGCGAACCTGAATCAACCATGCCCGCACTCGCCCTCGTTGGCGATACAGCTACGAGCCATTTAGTGGATGAACATCTTGCCAAGCAGTGGTTAGCCGACTATGGCTTGGTAAGCCCCACCAGCCGCATTGTGACCTCGCTGCAGGAACTTGACGAAGCGACTGGGTTTAGTCATGAGTTTACGCCTGAGCAGCCATCGGCTTGGGTCTTGAAAGTGGTTGGCGTGGCGCATAAAACCGAGGTCGGCGGTGTGCGGCTTAACTTGCGTAATCGTGCAGAGTTACATCGCGCATTTTTGGAGCTGACAGACTTGACCGTTACAGTTTCCGCGCACGAGAGTCAGGTGTTGTTGGAATCCTATGTCGAGGCGCCGCTTGCTGAATTAATTGTGGGTGTCACACGAGATTCGACCGGACTCCTCCTGTTAACCATCGGCGCTGGTGGGGTATATGCCGAACTGTTCGATGACACTGAGCAACTACTGTTACCCACTCAGCCTCAGGCCGTTCTGCGCGCCCTGCAAACATTAAAATTAGCGCCCGTACTTAATGGCTATCGCGGTCAGCCCGCGGCCAATCTTGAGACTCTGGTGGCGGCGATTATGGCGATTAACGATTATGCACTCGCACAGCGCGATTGCTTGCTGAGCTTAGACATTAATCCGTTGCTGATTACGCCTACAGCGGCCATCGCTGTCGATGCGCTGATCGAATTGATCGCTGAACCGTTAGCCAATGTGGCAGCGCCTATGTTACCGCACGCCACCACGCGGCAAGTCACCACGCAAACATCACTTTAAACCACGAGGACGATCGAATGAGCAGTAGTATAAGAACCGAACGACGCGGCGCAGTTTTAGAAGTTACGTTAGATCGCCCTAAAGCGAATGCGGTCGATCTACACACATCGCGGGAAATGGGTCTGGTGTTTGCGAGTTTTCGCGATGACCCTGAATTGCGTGTCGCGATACTCACAGCAGCGGGCGAAAAATTCTTTTGTCCAGGTTGGGACCTCAAAGCCGCCGCCAATGGCGATGCCGTCGACGGTGACTATGGCGTAGGAGGTTTTGGAGGCTTGCAAGAGTTGCCACGCTTAAACAAGCCTGTGATTAGCGCGATTAACGGTATTTGTTGTGGCGGCGGCTTAGAAATAGCACTGTCCACCGACATTATTTTGGCGGCCGAACACGCGACCTTTGCCTTGCCAGAGATTCGTTCGGGTACGGTAGCCGATGCGGCGTCAATTAAACTGCCGAAACGAATTCCCTATCATATAGCCATGGAGATGTTGCTCACCGGCCGTTGGATCGACGCTCAAGAGGCGCATCGTTGGGGCTTGGTTAATCAAATTCATCCGGCTGATCAGCTGCTAGCAAAAGCGCGCGCGATGGCCGAGCAAATCGCGAACGGGCCGCCGCTCGTGATGGCCGCCATTAAAGAAGTGGTGCGCGATGCCGAAGACGCCAAATTTCAAGATGCACTAAACCGCATTACTACCCGTCAGCTTGAAACGGTGGATCGCTTGTATGGCAGCGAAGACTTACTTGAAGGCTTTAACGCCTTCGCTGAAAAACGCGATCCCGTTTGGAAAGGCCGATAACGGGTACGCCCACATTGCCGGCCATTAAAAGCTAACGCCGGCGACGGTTTCGCCCATGCGAATGAGTCGGCTGTCTTGCACCGCGGCTTGGCGGTGGAATACGATTGCTTGATAGTCAGGGTTAGTGACCATTGCTAAAAATGCGCTGGCAGTAGGATACCGAGCAATAAACGCAATATCCCACCGTTCATCCGGCGGCCCAATCACAATCGCTTCGGGCTTGCCGCGCCAGAGTATGGTGCCGCCAACGCCTGCAAATATGGCACCGCTCTCGCGACCATAGGCTGCATAAGCTTCGGCGCCCGTCGCGGCTCTACCGTCTGCGTACTGAGCTTGTTCGTTGAGGCGAATCAAGTTAAGCATCATCACGGGCGTGTCGCGGGGTAAACCTTTAAATACGTCAAACTGTTCGCGGGTTGGATCAATATTGTTCATACAGTTAATTACCGTGCTTGATTAAGTGACGCCCTTAATCCTGCGGCTTAAGAGCCGTTTAGGATACAAGGAGATTAAAACCGCCAAAACGTTGGAGGTTAATGGTTGGCGCAGTGCAGAATACGTTACCATCGAACTAAAGTTTTTGCCAACACCTGAGCGTGGGCACAACCTGTGTTGTGCACCTTTAAACTTTTCGGCATTGTCAGCGCCAGTAAACACTACCCAAACTAGTTTATGCTTAAAAAAATATTACGTACGTTCACGGTTGTGGTGCTTCTGCTGGTGTTATTGGCTTGCGCCGCCTACTACTATTTTATCTATGCGCCTAAAGCGCCCGAACCCGTTTTGTCGGGTTTGCTCTACGAATACGACATCGACATTGACGGGCTCGAGCGGCGTTTTCGCGCCTATGTGCCGGCCGACATAAAAGTGGGTGCGCCGTTGGTTTTTGTTTTGCACGGCTCCCTGCGCAGTGGTACATCGATGCGCGCTACCTCCGCGTACCGATTTGATGAACTTGCAGATGAGCGCGGCTTTGTGGTGATCTACCCTGATGAGGTAGATCGACATTGGAATGATTGTCGCGCCTCGGCCGACTATGCAGCCAATACCCGCGATATTGACGACCCTGCGTTTTTCGCCAAAATGGTCGAGTTTGCGGGTATCAATTGGGAAGTAAACCAAGACGCCGTCTTTGTAACGGGTATTTCTAACGGTGCACACATGGCTTACCACTTAGCGATGGAGCAACCCGCTGACTATCGAGCTATCGCCGCCGTGGCCGCAAATCTTCCTGTTGAGTCTAATCGCGATTGTGAGAATCTGAATCAGCCCGTGAGCGTGGCTATTTTTAATGGCACGAAAGACCCTGTTAATCCCTACGCAGGTGGCCTTGTATCACTGTTTGGCAATGCGAGTCGAGGCGCGGTGCTGTCTACCGATGAAACTATGCAGTATTGGTTGGCGTTGGCCGGTGTGCAGACTGATACTGCAACGGTGTTCGAGCACCCTGAGCGCGATCAAAACCAAGCCACCTCTGTTGTGGAACAGGCTTGGAGCTCGGCCGCATCCGGCCGGCAGTTTCGTTTGTATCGCTTAGAAGGTGCGGGACATGTATTGCCCCTGTTCGAGCAACGATTACCACGAATACTCGGGCCCTCTGCCGGGGACATTTCCGGCCCTGACGAAATCATTGAGTTCTTTTTCTCGACCTTGCCCACTCCCGCCCCGTGATTGTCGACCCGTTTTTCTACGCGGTAGCCATTCCCGCCGTGTTGTTTTTTGGTATGGCGAAAGGCGGCATGGGTGCAGCTTTTGGGCTTATCAGTGTACCGTTGATGTCATTAGCCGTCCCGCCCCTGCAAGCTGCGGCCATACTACTACCAACCTTGTTGGTGATGGACGCGGTTGCGGTTAAGAGTTTTTGGCAAGAATGGGACACGCACAATTTACGCCTTACTTTGCCCGGCGCCATGCTTGGCATTTTGGTGGGCACATTTACGTTTCAGTATTTTTCAGAAGCCGCCATTCGACTTTTATTAGGCGCGATCGTGATGCTGTTTATTGCCAACTACGTGTTGCGTAAAAATCTTGCACCTAAGCCACCCACACCGTGGCGCGGCGCATGGTGGGGTGGTCTGGCCGGGTTCACCAGTTTTGGTATTCACTCAGGTGGCCCACCGATCAGTATTTTCGTGCTGCCTCAACGACTCGAAAAGCGGCGTTTAATGGCCACCTTCGCATTTTTCTTTGCCTTGGTGAACGTGGTTAAATTAATTCCCTATGCCGCGCTCGGGCAGTTCTCGCACGTCAATTTAATGACCTCGTTGGTCTTGTTGCCAGTGGCGCCCGTGGGTGTATTAGTTGGGGTATGGCTGTTAGATAAAATCAATGAAGACTTAGTGTATGGCTTGTCGTACTTTGGCTTAGGCTTGCTCGGTATAAAGCTTACTTACGATGGCGTGGTTGGCATACTCCTTTAAGGCCAAACGCGTTGGTATACTTTGCTTCGATTGAGCTTAGCAGCTCAAAGGGGCTGAGGCTCTAGTTAGCACAAGGGGCTGAGGCTCTTAAGTCACGCTTTTGCGGTGTTGATAGACAGGCTCTCGATAGATTTTTTCGTGCATTAGCAAATGCAATGTTTGTAAGCTCGTCAAAACATCTTGGTGGCTGTTATACAAAGGCGCAAAACCAAACCGAATAAGGTTGGGTGCGCGAAAATCAATGACCACATTATGCGCGATTAACGCTTGGCTTATGGGATACGCCTTGTCATGCTCGAGCGCGACATGACTGCCGCGTTCTGCATCGGCTAGCCGCGCGTTAAGCCGGAACCCTGCGAAAGTCTCACGGTGCTGGCTTTGATAGGCGTCGAACAGCTCAATAAAGAAGCCACTCAACGACAATGACTTTTGGCGCAAATCGGTAACGTCAATATCACGATACACCTCTAAAGCCGCATCGAATGCCGCGAGCGATAAAATTGCAGGTGTGCCAGTGAGCATCTGTTTAATGTTCATCGCCGGCTGATAATCCGTTGCAAACTCGAACGGTTGCGCGTGGCCCATCCAGCCTTGAATGGGTTGGTTAAGGTTGCTTAAGTAGCGTTCATTAACGCTCATAAACGCGGGTGCGCCAGGGCCGCCATTTAAAAACTTATACCCACAGCCTACGGCAAAGTCTACGTCCCAGGCGTTAAGTTGCAGCGGCACTACGCCCGCCGAATGGGCTAAGTCCCAAATCACCAGCGCCCCATGGGCATGGGCTTGTGCGGTAAGCGCTTGTATATCAAGCAAAGCGCCGCTGCGAAAATCAACTTGTGTGAGCATGAGCACGGCCACATCAGCATTTAAGTGCGCGTGTAAAGCATCGGGCGCGACGGTTATTAATTCACAGCGTTTTGAACCTAATAGCTGCTCGACACCTTGTGCCACATATAAGTCAGTTGGAAAGTTATTCTGTGCGCTGAGCACAATTTTGCGCTCAGGCCGTTGCGCCAAGGCAATGTTGATTAGCTTAAATAGATTCACCGAAATCGAATCGCAGGCGATGACTTGGGCAGACTTAACCCCTAGCAAGGGAGCTAGCTTGGTGCCAACGGAGTGCGCGAGATCAATCCATTGGTGTTTGTTCCAACTGCTAATCAGGTCTTGTCCCCATTGCTGCTCAATCACTTCGAGCATGCGCGGCTTAACGGTTTTGGGCAGTGCGCCCAGAGAATTTCCGTCAAGGTATACCGTGCCGTCGGGTAACTCAAACGCCGCCGCAACCGACCGCAAAGGGTCGGCCGCATCTAAGGCTTCGGCCCGTGTGCGCCAATCATTCATGGTGTGTGTGCTCATCAGTAGACGGCTGGAGTGGCGTTGCGGGCAGTAGCTTCGCTAATGACTTTAGGATCTCGCCGAATGCCCAACTGTAAGGATCAATAAAATCAAAATGGCCCGCGCCGGAGATGTTCACGCTGCGTACATGAGTCTCGTCTGACCCTAAGATGGGCAATTGGTTTTGCGGCACGATTGGGTCGGCGCTGCCCATTAATAACACACTCTTGCGCGGCAAGTTATGCGGCTGAACGGTGGCCTGCGCATAAGCTGCAGGATGTTCATCAGCCGTACCGCCCATAAAACCGATAGTCGCCTTTTCGCAGCTGCCTTGTCCTGTGCTGTACAGCGCAGGATCAGTGATGGCGGCTAAACCGATCACGCCGGTTAATTGTTGCTTGAGGTTCGCGGTGCTGCTGGCCAGTAAGGCAAGGTGGCCGCCTGCAGAGTGTCCTATCAAAACTACGCGTTCGGTATCCACGCGGTCGGCCAAGTTGTTAAAGGCGAATTCGCTACCTTGAATCACATCTTCCAAGCTGCCAGGCCAACCGCCACCTGCGTCGCCCGTGCGGCGATATTCAAGCGACCAAACAGCGTATCCTGAACGACTCAAAGCGGTGCTCAGAGCATGGGTATGTTGAATATCGTAGGCGTTTAACCAACACCCCCCGTGCACTAAGATGACCAGTGGTGGGCGGATTGTTTGGGCGTGTGCATCGTGCGACAACCACAGTTCGCCAAATTGCAGGGCGTCATCCCCATAGGCAATGAGTTCGCTGGGCGCATCGGTGGCTGTTTTAAGAATTTCCGAGTACGGCGTGTTTTGTCGGTTGGGGGTGTAACAAAGTTGCTCACCCTCGGTCTTTGCGGCAGGCAGCTCGTTGGCATAGATTGCACCACTCTTTGCCAGGCAAGCAATCGCTAGGATTAGAGCCAAGGTTAAGTTCTGAATGCGTGATGGCCGATGGAAAGTAGGCGGTAATAGGGTCATGATTTACAATAGGGTAGGCGCTGACTAGACTGGGTCAGTATAGCAATGATAAGCGGGCAAAAAAGTGTTGGTAGGCAACACCTGTAAATCGCGCATTCATTGAGTCCTGCGACCTTGTAGTTGAACTGTACTCGTTAAACAGCATTGGTTGAAACAGTCATAACAACGCACAATAAAAGCAGAGAAAAAAGCACAGTGGAAAATCATTCAGAGCGCGACGTAGTGATTGTGGGTGCAAGCCATGCCGCGGCCGAGGCGGTTATGCAATTGCGTAGGCTTGGCTGGACACACGGCATTACCGTAATCGGTGCGGAGCCCCATTTGCCGTATCAACGACCGCCGCTGTCTAAAGGCTATTACAAAGGTGATGTGCCGGCGGCCAAGTTATTAATTCGGCCGTTAGAATCGTATGCGAAAGCGGATGTGCAACTGCGGTTAGGGGTGAGCGTGTCATCACTCGATGTGGCGCAACAACAGGTAGTGTTAGCAGACCAGAGTCGCGTAGCGTATTCCAGTTTAATTCTGTGTACTGGAACCCGCGCACGGCCCTTGCCGATTGCGGGCGCAGAGGCTCCCAACGTGCTGTATTTACGCACCTTAGCCGATGTTGATGTCATTCGTGAGCGCGTGGCGCCGGGCACTAAGTTATTGATTGTGGGGGCAGGCTACATCGGTCTTGAGATAGCCGCTTCCGCCGTACAACAAGGCGTAGAGGTCACCGTTTTGGAAGCGCAAGATCGCGTTTTGGCGCGCGTAACGAGTCCCGAAATTTCTGCGTTTTATCAACATATTCACACGCATGCAGGAGTGCAGTTAGAACTCAATGTGGGGCTGCAAAGTTTTGTACACGACGCGCAAGGCTCCCATGCCGTGCTCAGCGATGGTCGTCGACTCCGCTTCGATAACGCGATTATTGGTATTGGCGTGCTACCGAATGTTGAGCTCGCACAAGCCGCCGGCATTCTTTGCGACAACGGCATATTGGTAAATGAGTTTACCCAAACCAGCCAAGCCAATGTATACGCCATCGGCGATTGCTCTAATCACCCCAGTGCGTTGTATGGTCGGCACATTCGCTTAGAGTCAGTTCCCAACGCGGTGGAACAAGCCAAAGTGGCGGCCGCGAGCATCTGTGGAGCCCCTGTGCCCTACGATTCCGTGCCATGGTTTTGGTCAGACCAATATGACGTTAAACTGCAAACAGTTGGATTGTTGCAAGGCTACGACCAGGCCGTAGTGCGCGGTGACGTCGCCAGCCGTAAGTTTGCGGTATTTTACTTAGCGAATGGGCGCTTACTAGCGATCGACGCCGTGAACTCCCCCGCGGAATTTATGCTCGGCAAAAAACTGGTGGCGGCTCGCGCGCGGCTAGCCCCCGCCGACATCGCCAATCCCGAACTCAGCATGAAAGATTTGCTGGGTTAATTGAGTGGCCATTATGCCGATTGAGTTTTCGCAACATCGCTGACTCGGAATGAATTGTCATAGCGAAAGTTTAAACACTTGAACGATGCACTTCTTAAGCTATACTTGTGCAGAAACCTGTACAACTACAGGTAACTTATGATAGAGGTGGCTTATGAAAGTGATTAATTTCTCAGATGCTCGCAATCGTCTTAAAAGTGTTTTAGATCAAGTGGTGAATGATCGAGATTATACGATTATTGCTCGAAGGGGAGGGGATGATGCCGTGGTGATGTCGCTCGAACAATTTAATAGTTTGATGGAAACAGTGCATCTTTTAAAAAGCCCGCTCAATGCAGCGCACCTGGCTAAATCGATCCAGCAGTATCGTTCTGGCAAGGTTTCGAGCGGCGCTTTGATTGACGCATAGTGTGTTACTTTGGACTAAAGATGCTTGGTCCGACTACGTGTATTGGCAGACACAGGATCGCAAAATTCTCCGTCGAATCAATAAATTAATTCTAGCCACGTTGCGAGATCCTTTTAAGGGCATAGGCAAACCAGAGCCACTCAAGGAAAATCTCTCGGGTTTTTGGTCACGCAGAATTGATGAAACAAATCGACTTGTTTACGCCGTTGATGACTCACAGGTGACTATCATTTCCTGTCGATATCATTACGAAAAAGTTGACTGACGGCTCACATCCACTTCAATGGTTTTTACCTCTCTACTCAGTAAGGGGTGCCTTTGCTATTTTTATTTTGCAACACAGGACTGCAGTAAATGAAAAGAACGCTTGTTGAACTCAATCAAACTGTACACGGTGACCTTAAAGTAGTGCCCAACGCGGCGCTCACTCAGGCGGCCAAGCAGCACATTATTGGCGTTAAAGTGAATGAATTGGGGCAAGTGCTGTCCGACATGCCCATCTTTTTTACGCGCGTTGACCTTGCTCCAGACGACCCGCATGCGTGGTCGCTGTCTGCCATTACGGGCCTGCACCCCGGCACTAACTTGTTTGTGGTGGATGAGCAGTGGGATGGCGTGTACCTACCGAGTGCTTTGCGTACATTTCCCCTATATTTAATGCCGGCTCAGGGCGAGCAGGCGGGTTATTCAGTGGGCATCGAGCCAGACAGCCCCATGTCTTCGCGTACCGAAGGCACCGCCTTGTTTGATAGCGACGGCAATGCGTCTGAGTATTTGAGCCAGTTAACGGTGCAACTGGACGCCGACATTAAACACGAGGTGCTTACGTATCGTTTTGTTAAGCAACTGAGCGAGCTTAAATTGTTGCGCGAGATTGATGTGGTGGTGACGTTCGACGACCACAAACTGCACACGCTGAAAGGTTTGCATACGATCAACGAAGATAAATTTCGCGAGTTCTCGGACGAAACCATTTTGGCGCTCCAAGAGAATGGCCATATGGCGTATATTTACGCGATGCTGTTCTCGATCTACCAACTGCATGGCTTGGTTAAACGGCACAACCTCAAGCCCGATACTCAGAAGATTATCGACATCAAAGTGGCGGTCACCCTTAGCGAGTAGCGACCGCCTGCCTGTGCGTAGCTTACGCGTAACTAATTACCTCAAACTCTAAGGCATCGTCGGCTTTAAAGTAGAAGCGCTTGCCTGGTGCGTACTCGCGATGCCCAAAAGGTTGCCAGCCTTGCTCGCGCACCTTCGCCTCAATAGCCCCTAAATCGTCCACTACCACGCCTAAATGATTGAGGTTGTGCAGATATTGATCGTCGAGTGCATTCGACTCCTTCAGAGTAGGCGGTTGGTACAACGCTAGGTACGATTGCTCGTTGCCTACATGCACGGTGAAGCCATTGTTGAGCGCGTCGCCACTCCAGCGAATGGACCAATTAAAAATGGCGCAAAGCTGGTTTGCGAGCTTTGCTGGGTCTCGTACCGTAAGGTTGGTGTGTTCGAGTGAGTGGATGTTGGCAGACGTGTTGTTGAAAGAATTACCCATAATAGTGCCTCATTGAGCTTGCTTACGTTGGTTGTGCGACGTACTCTAATATCTCAAGTTAACTTTAGATCAAGCGTTATTTTCACTTTTAATTGGGAGCGTATGCGGTGCAAGATTCGGCACTTAAAACCATAGGCTATGTAGCCAAACGAACCGGTGCGTCAGTGTCGGCGCTGCGCTTTTATGCCGATGAGGGATTGGTGCCCACGGTGCGGGCGGCGAGTGGACATCGCTTATTTCATCGCTCGTCGATTCGCCGTATCGCGTTTATTTTAATTTCGCAGAAGTTGGGATACACACTCGAGCAAATTGGTGCGGCGCTAGCCACTTTGCCTAACGGGCGTACACCCACTCAAGCAGATTGGGGTAAGTTGGCTAAACGCTTTAGCCAAGACATTGATGCCCGTATTCAGGCTTTGGAGCAATTGCGCGTTAAACTCGATGGCTGTATTGGCTGCGGGTGCTTATCATTGCAGCACTGCCAACTGTACAACCCAGACGATGCCGAGGCCGCTAAGGGCGCGGGCGCGCACTTATTTAACCCAAAGCACAATTGACACTACCCAACTAGCCGCCCATGAGCCCTTTAATTACCGTTAGCGATTCGCTGCATTTCCATCTAACGAATGGCCGTATCAGCTATGCGTTTCGCGTTGCGCCTGAAGGCATTTTAGAGCATTTGTTTTTTGGCGCAGCCATTCGCTCACTCGAGTTGAGCCCCGTCGTACCTCGACGAGTGTTCCGCGCCTGTACGTTGGAGTACGAAGCAAACTTCAATTATTGCTTGGACGATACCCCACAAGAGTATGCGGTGTTTGGTCGGTCGGATAACCGCACGCCAACGCTGCACGCGATTAATAATGACGGTAACGCGACGTTTGCGCCGCTGTACGATTCGTATCGAATTAGCGCCGCCAAGCCCGACCTCGGACCCTTGCCACAAGCGGATGCATCAAACAGCAGCACGCTCACCATTGTGCTTAAAGACGCTTGCTATGGTTTGCTGGTGGAACTTAATTACACGGTGTACGCCGAGCATGACGCTATTACGCGTTCGGTGGTCTTGCGCAACGAAGGCCCGCACGACATTGTGCTCGACCATGCGCTGAGTACTAATTTGGATTTGCCTGCTGCCGATTACCAATTGCTGCACTTCAAGGGCTCGTGGTCGCGTGAGTTTGCCGTAGCACGGCATAACATCGAAACCGGCCGGTTTGTGGTGGAGTCGAATAAAGGTGCGAGTAGCAACTCGCATAACCCAGCGATCGTGATTGCTGAGCCGACCACGACGCAAACGCACGGGGCGACCTACAGCATGGCGCTGCTGTACAGCGGTTCGCACGCATTTAATATTGAGCGCGGCGAGTTCGACTCGGTGCGCGTTAATGCAGGCATTAGCCCGTTTAATTTTAGTTGGCGGCTTACGCCAAACTCGAGTTTTGCTTGCCCTGAGGTCGTGCAGGTATTCAGTGATGCTGGCCTCAACGGCATGAGCGCCACTTGGCATGCGTTTATTGCGCAAAAAATCAGTCCACCTCAATTCCGAGAAGTGCCTCGACCGACCTATTTGAATTCTTGGGAAGCCTGCTATTTTGACGTGTCGGAAGAGGCGGTGGTGGAACTCGCGCACACGGCGCACTCCTTGGGGATTGAGTTGCTGGTGGTGGATGACGGTTGGTTCAAACACCGCAACAATGATACGACGTCGCTAGGCGATTGGTTTGCCGACCCAGTTAAATTCCCTAACGGGATCGAAGGGGCGGCGCGCCGCGTCAAGGCGCTGGGGCTAAAGTTTGGATTATGGCTAGAGCCCGAAATGGTGAGCCGCATTAGCGATCTATATGCCGCGCATCCTGATTGGGTAATCCAAGTGCCTCATCGTACGCTCTCGACGGGTCGCCAACAGCTGATTCTGGATCTTTCGAATCCACTGGTGGTCACGTATCTTTTTGAACGCATCGATGCACTGCTCGGCAGTGGGCAAATCGATTACGTTAAATGGGATATGAACCGCACCTTTACGGAATTGGGATCACCCGCTTGGCCAGCGGCACAACAGCAAGCGATAGGTCATCGTTATATGCTTGGCTTGTACGAGTTGTTACAGCGCATAGTGGCGGCCTATCCACATGTATTATTTGAGAATTGCGCGTCGGGGGGTAATCGCTTTGACCTCGGTATGTTTAATTTTATGTCGCAAGGGTGGGTGAGCGATATGTCAGAACCCATCGGTCGTCTGGCGATTTTCGACGGTGCCTCACACATCTACCCACCATCGACTATGGCCGCCTATATTGGCCCGGTGCCGAGTCATCAAAATGCTCGCAACGTCTCGCTCAAAACGCGGGCCGAAGTCAGTTTCTTTTGCGGTGCTCGCGGTGTGTCCTTAAACAAGGCTGACTTGGAGCACGATCACTCAGAGCTTAAACATTTTATTAAGCTGTACAAGGCCAGCGCTCTCGATGTGGTTACCGGCCAGTTGCACCGCTTAAAGCACACTGCCAATGAAGTGGTATGGCAACTCAATTCGCTTGCCAAAGAACGCATCTATATTGGCTACTTTCACGTACTGTCCGCCCCTAATCAGCCGCTACAAAGAGTGCGGTTGCTCAATCTAGACGAGCACGCACGCTATCGTTTAAGGTTACCGATTTGGCCAACGGGGCAACCCGAATACGGTGGCGACGAATTGCTCCATCGTGGCCTGGACCTACCGTTTGTAGATGCTCTGCAGCATCAAGAGGGTAAAGTAGACTATAGCCACTATTTACCCAAAGGGGACTTCTCCAGCGCGTTGTTGGTGTTGGAGAAGTGTTAACTTTATCCTTGATTTGCCGGCTACCCCTGCTTTCCTCACATACTGCGCTCACCGCTCCTGCAATAGCGACTTAAGCAAAGCAATCATCATTAAGATCATGATGATCGAGAAGGGCAGCGAGATCGTGATGGTGGCCGTTTGTACAGCGCTTAAGCCACCGCCCACAAGAATGGTCACCGCCATCACGCCCGTTCCAAGGCCCCATAAGATGCGTTGTGACACCGGGGGATTGAGGTTGCCGTTCGATAGAATTGTGGCCACGACTAAAGTGCCTGAATCGGCCGACGTGACAAAGTAAGTAAAAATGAGTATCGAAACGAGGGTGGCGAGAACGCCCGACATCACGCCTACATTCATTAGGTCGAACATGCTGTACACAGCCATCGTTACATCGGCTGATACGGCGTCTGCCAGACCACCTACGCTGGATTCAACATCCAAACCGGTATTGCCAAAAATGGTGAGCCATACGAAAGTGATAGCGGTTGGAACAATTAATGCTCCCAATACCAATTGGCGAATGGTGCGTCCGCGCGAAATACGGGCGATAAACATGCCTACAAATGGTGCCCAGGTAATCCACCAAGCCCAATAAAAGGAAGTCCAACCATCTTGCCAGCTCGATTCATCGACCCAAAAGCTCATGGGGATAACTTCCTTAACGTAAACCGCGACGTTACGGCCGTACTCCATAACGAGTTCTACGGGCGATGCCAATACTAAAATCAACGTTAAGATAATAATGCTGAGCCAAATATTGAGCAGACTCAAATAGCGGATACCACGTGCGAGCCCCGTAACCACCGATAAGGTCGCGATAATCGTGATGATCACCACTAGCATAATTTGCATCGTTGTCGAAATGGGTAAACCAAATAGATGATTCAAGCCAGTATTTAATTGCTGCGCACCTAATCCCAAAGAGGCTGCCACGCCCACCACGGTAACGAACACCGTAATGAGATCGATTAAGCCACCGAGAGGGCCGTTGACGGCTTTGCCGAACAGTGGGTACAACACAGATCTAAACGATAGCGGCATTTTCTTACGATAGGCGAAATACGCCAAACACAGCGCGACAATCACGTAGATTGCCCATGGATGCAGACCCCAATGCAGAAAAGTGATGAGCATTGCGGTTTGTTGTCCCTCAGGGGTTAGTGCCAAACTGTCGGGCATAAAGGGATTGCCCTGATAGTGAAAAATGGGTTCAGCTACGGCAAAAAAGACCAGGCCAATGCCCATGCCGCAACTGAATAACATGGCGATCCAGCTTAAATTGGTGAACTCGGGTTCGTCGTCGTCATCGCCTAGGCGAATTTTGCCGAAGGGCGTAACCACCAGCAGTACAATAAAAATCAGAAAACAAGCAACAAGGGGGATGTAGTAAAAATTCAGCGGCGCTAACACATCGTTTTGTAAATACTCGATTACGCCATTGCCTTCTTGGCTTAAAACCGTGATGCCAAACACTGCTGCCGACACAACCAGCAGGATAGATAAAATGGTAATGGGCTTATTTACGCCAGCAAAAAAACCTTGTTTAGCAGTGTTCATCGTCTCTCCTTTTTAGGTGTCTTTGTGCAGGGTATCTCGGTGTATAACTACAGTGCTGCACTATTTTTATTGATCATTTGTCAGCCATATTACAACAGTTTTGCGCTAGACTGCCAACAAAGCTTGCCGTGCAACGAGTCGCTTGACTAACGCAACACCTCACGGCGACGCTTGTCTATTTATAGGATGTCGGTGTCGCAAATTTGGGCGCAATCATTGACCTGTAAATCAGATTCAGCAACTATTGCTGTGGTTATCCTTCAGATTGAACATTTTAGTGTGCTTGTTCTGTTCAAAGGAATAGTGGCTTACGAGCCTTTTTATTCGGCTCGCAGCGACACTCATACGCCAATCTAGGCTCTGCAGAATCGGGTCTACAGGCAAGTTTAGCCATTAGCGTTGACGACTTACGCTAAATTCAACAGCCTGAGTGCAAGGTTGTTTTTCTAAGAAACCAGAATAATCCCTATTTTTAAACTAAAACCTTATGCGGACTGAGCTAACCATTAAATGCGATAAATCGCCCGGCGTCTTAGCGCGCGTTATTGTGGCTTTACGGCGATTTGACGTGAACTTAACCAAGCAGAAAATGACTGAGGCGGAAGATCACCGTATGTTGGCGTTGACGGTTGAAGGGCCGACCATGCCCGTGAGCAATCTGCTCAATGCAGTCATGGCTATCCCCGGTGTAGACGAAGTGCTCTCGGGAGCCGACCTACCGCAAGCGGCTGTTCCGAGTTCCCCTGTGCGTAACGCTGGCGATTCGGCTGCAGTGGCAATTGCTGAAGCCTTTCCCGAGATACTCGATCTAATTAATGCCCATCGGGCAACGCTTGCACAAGAGCAAGCCCCAGAGCTTATGTTTGCATTAGGTGTAGAAGTAGCCACGCTGCGGCGCGATGCCTTGGCAGATGTGCCTGACACCCTTTCGGTGAGTGAGTTTATCCGTACTAGGGTGTTGCCTGAGCTCGTCGGCTTAGGTGACGTTGATATTGCTGATGATGATGTGCGAGTGCTCAGTTCTATATTTAGTAAACCTAAAAAAGGCCAAAAGGCCAGTGGTTTTGGGTTTCGCTTGGGCAGTGCCGACGCCCTAGAAAAGTGCGACTTTTTGAGTGGCTACTTACAAGGCATGATGGAGGTTACCCCAGCGATGCGATACGGCCATGTGGAAGAAACGATGTGTCGCAAAGAGGGTCAGCCCTATTGTTTGTTTCACTTTGAGCAAAATTAGCTTAAGTTAGACACGCTGTGTCCAGCGTGACTACTCCCTCTCTGCGGTACGTGTCACATTAAACCAATCGTTTCAGGTAAGGGTTTGCATGTCTCATTTAATTCAAGTTCCCTCCGTGTTGCACATTGGTGCAGGCGCGTCAAAACAACTCGCCGCCGTGATCAAGACCTTAGGCTGCTCTAAACCGTTGTTGATTACTGACCCTACTATGGTGCAGTTGGGCTATGTCGAAGCGGTTGTCCAACACCTTAATGCGGCCGGTTTGGGGTGTGATTACTGTGCCGATACGTTACCTGAGCCTACCGCGGCTTCATTGCTGCCAAGTTTAATGATGCTGGCCAATGCAGACTACGATTGCTTAGTAGCATTGGGTGGCGGAAGCCCGATCGATACCGCCAAGGCGCTATCGGTGTTGCATACGTTTGGCGGTGTAATGCGCGACTATAAGGTGCCGCGTATGCTCAATGAATTAGCTATGCCAGTGATCGCCATTCCGACTACGGCCGGTACGGGCAGCGAAGCGACGCGTTTTACCGTTATTACCGACGAGAGTACCGACGAAAAAATGCTGTGCGCCGGTGCGGCCTTTTTGCCCCGAGCCGCGCTGATCGATTACGAACTTACACTGAGCGTGCCACCGCGTACGACCGCGGATACCGCGATTGATGCGCTGACACATGCGATTGAGGCCTACGTGAGTCGTAAAGCGAATGCGTTTAGCGACCAGCAAGCATTAGCGGCTATGCGCTTGATTGCCCCTAACTTGCGCAGCGTCTACCGCGATGGCTCTAATCGGCAAGCGCGGGCGGACGTGATGTTGGGCGCGACGCTCGCAGGGATTGCGTTTTCTAATGCATCGGTAGCCTTGGTACATGCAATGAGTCGCCCAATCGGAGCTTTTTTTCATGTGCCGCACGGCCTTTCCAATGCAATGCTGCTGCCCACGGTCACTGAATTTTCGATTGCCGGCGCGCCGCAACGTTATGCGGAGTGTGCGCGTCAGATGGGGGTTGCTAAGCCCCAACATTCCGATGCCGCGGCCAATCAATTATTGCTCGCTGAGCTTAGAGCGCTTAACCGCGATTTAGACGTACCTACTCCGCTTGAGTATGGCATCGCACGGCACACCTTTTTAGACGTAGCGGCAACCATGGCAGCGCAAGCCGAAGATTCAGGGTCGGCCGCCAATAATCCCCGCATACCAAGCCAGCAAGAAATGGTCGACCTTTATTTAAATCTAGTTAGCTAGCGGGCGCTGAGATCGAGCAAATAATGGTGATTTTGGTGGGTGATTCAATGATTAATCGACTGACCTTTAGAGATGTGCTGTGTTACCCAATGGTGGCTAATTAATCCACACCAACAAGCGGTGAACGGCGGGGGTCGGGCTGGCAGTGGCTTAATCAGTTAATTTTGTTTATACTTCGAGCCTGGAGCGCGCTGATATAGCAGTGTGTTTCGTTAGTTTTACCTCTGTTTTACCTTGCGCACAAGGGCTTAATCCTTTTTGATGATGTCTGTGTCCTTGTCGATCATACCTGCCGAAATGGCAGTGCCTTTGCCATTTCTGGCTCGATTTTAATCGTTGTGTAGTTGTCTGTTTGTTCACAAAATTGATCTTAAAGCGCTTTTTACGCCCCTTTAGAGGGTTCTAAAGGGTGATTTAAACAGCAGTTGATGTCGCTTTTATATTCAAAGGAGCGACGTGAATTGGCTAGGCTTGATTGACTGCCCATAGCTAATTAGGTGCTATGCGGTAGTTGGGAGCCAATTGTGGGCTTTTTATCGTGTTGCCAGTTGCAAGAATTTTGCAGCCTTGCTCAGGTGTTTGGTGTTTGACCTTGTCTTGGCTAAACGGTCTTTACCAATGTGTGATGGGGGCTGTGAGAAGGCAATGCGCTTTGAGGATGGAGTAAAACTAAAAAAAATAAACAATAACAAGGAGATTCTTACATCATGAAAAAATCCAAGCTAGGCAACGCAATAGCGCTTGCATTGGGTGCGTCGTTGTCCACGGGCAATGCATACGCAACGATCGAAGAATCGTAGTAACCGCCACCAAGCGTAGCGAAAGCATGCAAGACGTGCCGGTGGCCGTCCAAGCGCTCAATGGGCGCGCCATGAAAAGTTTAGGCGTTGCAACCTTTGACGAATACATTAAATTCTTACCGAATGTAACACAGCAGGGTGTAGCACCTGGGCGTAGTGAAATTTACATTCGCGGTGCAGCCACTGAGCAAACCAGTTCCTTTGTATCTTCGGTGCAGGGTTCCGCGCCCCAAGTGGCAATGTACCTTGACGAACAGCCTGTGGCCTTCGGCGGTCGAAACTTAGACATTTACGCCGCCGATATCGAGCGAGTCGAAGTCCTAGCTGGACCGCAAGGAACTTTGTTTGGTGCGAGTTCTCAGTCTGGCACATTGCGGATGATCACCAATAAGCCTGTTATCGGCGAAACCCAAGCAGGGGTAAGCGCGGGGTTTGCGTCTACTTCAGGTGGCGATGTCAGTGCTACGGGCGAAGCCTACGTTAATATTCCAGTGGGTGACAATACGGCCGTTCGCGCGGTCGTTTATAGCGACAACCAAGGTGGTTGGATCGACAACGTGCCCGGAAGTTTTAACTCCGACGATAGCCAATTAATTGGTGTAATCAATCGTAACCAGATTGCGCTGGGGTCTTCAACGATCTTGCCTGATGCAACCGTAGTTCGTTCGAGCAACGACAGCCTTGTTGAGAAAAACTTCAATGATGCTAGCTATGCGGGTGGGCGTTTTGGCCTGAAACACAACTTTAATGACTCGTGGAGTGTGCTACTGCAACACTCAACGCAACGCTTAGAGACAGATGGCGCTTTTGCGGTGAGTCCAGTGTTGGGTGAGAATCAAGCGCAAATTTACTCACCTGATACGCTTACCGATGAGTTCGGGCTAACCACTTGGACAGTTGAAGGCCGCGTGGGACAACTCGACCTGCTCTACACCGGTGGTTACCTCGATCGCGAAGTGCACAATGTGATCGACTACACCTTGTACACGTTTGGCGGCGGCTATCAGGCCTACTATCTTGGTAGTCCATTTTCATATGGTGGCGGCGCGTCAACTTTAAATGACTTTCGCAAGCAGTATGTTGATAACACCACTAATGAGCGAACTACTCACGAAATTCGCATTCAAAGCGATCCTGAAAAGCGCTTGAGCTTTACTGCGGGCGTGTTTATTGATGATTCTGAAACCGAGTCTAGTGGCGACTTCCAGTATTTCGGTGCGATCGCTGTCGGTTTTGATGTAGCACAAACGCCAGGTGGCGGTGGCGGCATTGCCACAGATTTTCCGCGTCTAGGGGTAAGTAATCCCAATCCACGCGGCGCGTCCACCACGTTTGTAAATGACTTTACGCGTAAAGAAGACCAAGTGGCATTCTTTGGAGAAGTGAAATTCGACTTCACAGAGGACTTGTCGCTGCGCGTGGGTCTGCGTAATTATGATCTAGACTTTCAATTCCAAGGGGCCACTGGCTCTTCGTTTTTCTGTAAGAACGTTGACCCAAGTACCCTTCCTACTTCACGCCCGGGCAATGGTCCTGTCGCGGCTGTGCGGCCTGACGGCACTATTGGTTGCGACGGTAACTCGTTTGATAACCATGTTACGCAACGCCTTATCGACTTAGGACAAAGTGGTACAGTGCCTGGTCTCGGCGCCGATGGGGTGGCGAACCAGTCCGATACCATTCCTCGCGTGAGCTTAGATTACCGTTTGAGTGACGATGTTATGGTCTTTGCGACCTATTCTGAGGGTTTCCGACCACAGGTTGTGAATCGGAACGCAGGTGCTCCATCGGGCAATCAAACGGGTGTATTTGCAGGCTACGTAGTACCGCCTGTTGCCTCTACAGATGAACTCACTAATTATGAGCTCGGCGTAAAAGGTGATTTTTTCGATGGCAAGGTGCGCTTAAACGCAACCTACTACAACTCTGAGATTACCGATCTTCAAACTGCGCGGTTTGACCCTTCGAACGTTGCATTTTTAGTGTTTATCGAGAACGTGGGGGATGCTGACGTTCAAGGTATTGATCTCGATTATGTATGGGCGGCTACCGACAACTTAACGATTTCGGGTGCGGCATCGTTTGTTGATTCTGAGATCACACGTTTGAACTCACAGTTGCGAGGCATTGCAGCGCCAGTAGGAAGCGAGCTTCCGTACTCTGCTGACTTCTCGTTTAACCTGCGGGCACGGTACGACTTCACTTGGGAGAAGATGGGTGCGCAAGCGTACTTTCAAGGTGCGTTGGCTCATACCGGCGATAGCAAAGCCGGTATCGTAGGCAATGCGTATTTTGCTGAGGATGTAACGCAGCGTATTTACGGTCGTGGTTCTGGGTTGCAGATTGCCGACGAAGGTGGAACTTTTGGTACTAGCCGCACAGCAACGTTCTTGCCTGGGACTTCTGGTTTAACGGCTGACGGAAATTTCTTCCGCAATGGTCGCTATGTGCAAGAGTCGTACACGTTGGTTAATTTAGCGGCCGGATTCACCAAGGACAACCTTGGTGTACAGCTGTATGTGGACAACGTGTTTGACGAAAACGGAGTAAACCATATTGCGACTACCGACTACACGCCAACGGTGAGCGTTACAAGACCGCGCACGATTGGTGTGCGTATGAATTATGATTTCTAGAGCTGGGCCAACCGAGTGTTAATATCAGTGAAATCATAAACGGTCAGGCTGTTTTATGACCTTGAGAAGGTGGGCATTAGCCCACCTATTCTTTTTGCAACAGAAGCTACTAGAATTAACCGCAAAGCCGCGTCTTGAGCTGGCTTGCCCACCTCATTCAAACTCTATGTCTACATTCATTGAATCCGCCCAACAGCTTGCTCAAGCGGGCCAACACCGCGAGGCGCTCGCGGCTTTGGATAAACTCCCAAGCGAAGATCAAACTCAGGTCTCGGCCTTGTATGTTCGGGCGGTGTGCTTGCGTCGCTTAGATCGCCGTGCTGAGGCGCTCAATTGCCTGAAACAGATTTTACAAGCCGACCCTGAGCACGTGCGTGCTTATCAGGAGTTGGGTCATGTACACGTCGCCGCGCGCAACGCCGAAAAAGCCGCCTTTGGTTATTCACAGGCGGTGGCACGCGATCCAGCCCTTTTGTCGAGTTGGACACCCTTGGTACAACTCTACAAAATGCTCGGTGACGAGAAAAATAGTCAGCTTGCGCAACGGTATGTAGACGAACTATCGGCTCTGCCACCCGAATTACTTGCGGCTAAGAGTTTTCTAAATCAGGGTGATCTTGATTCAGCTGACCAGATCTGCCGAGCGTTTATGCGCGAACATAAACAGCATGTTGAAGGCTTACGAGTACTCGCACAAATTGCTACGCAAGCACAAATTCTGGATGACGCAGAGTTTATGCTCGACAGCGCAGTGGTGTTTGATCCAAAACATATCGGTGCAAAATTTGACCTCGCCACCGTACAACTTAAGCGACAAAAATTTGCGGCCGCCGACGCTGTCGCTAAAGAATTAGTGCAACTTGAACCTGATAACGATGAGTTAAAAACGTTGCTCGGATCTACGCGCATGGGGGTGGGTGATACCGAGGGCGCGATTGCCTGCTTCAACGAACTGATTAATAAAAAGCGCAATCTTAAAAGTGCGTACCTGCTGAGCGGGCACGCGCATAAAACCGCGGGCAATTTCGAACAGTCGGTGGCGGCATACCAAGCGCTCTATCAGCATACGCCTGACTTCGGCGATGCGTTTTGGAGTTTAGCCAATACTAAAACGTATCAATTTACCCCCGCAGAGATAGCCCATATGCTGGACTATGAGCAACGCACTACGACCTCGGTGGTCGATCGAGTGCATTTTTGTTTTGCGTTGGGCAAGGCTTACGAAGATCAAGCCGACTACGACCGCTCGTTTGAATTTTACGAACGTGGCAACCGGCTCAATGCTCAGCGTGTTAAGGGTGCTTCGCCAGATATTACTAAGCGCGTCGCACGTCAAATAGAGGTGTGCGATCAGGCCTTGTTCGCCCAATATGCCGATGCCGGCTGTGGTGCACCTGATCCTATTTTTATCGTGGGTCTGCCGCGCGCAGGGTCAACGTTGTTAGAGCAAATTCTCGCGTCGCACTCGCAGATTGACGGTACCCACGAACTGCCAGACATACTCGGCTTGTCCCGACGCTTGCGCGGGCGCGCGGCGGTGAAGGTGGGCGAAGAGCCACGTTACCCAGCCATTTTACGCGATATTGATCCTGAGCTTCTTACGCAGTTTGGCGAGCAATATATTGAAAATACCCGTGTATTTAGACAAGCGGCGCCATTGTTCATCGACAAAATGCCGAATAATTTTTTACACATTGGACTTATTAAATTGATCTTACCCAATGCCAAAATCATTGACGCTCGCCGGCATCCAATGTCGTGCTGTTTTAGCGGGTTTAAACAATTGTTTGCCGAGGGCCAAGAGTTTACCTATGGTCTGCGCGAGATTGGCGAGTATTATCGAGAATACGTGCGGTTAATGGATCATTGGGATCGCGTACTGCCGGGGGCGGTACTGCGTGTGCAGCACGAGGATGTGGTCAGTGATTTAGACACCCAAGTGCGGCGCATGTTGGACTTTTGTGGTTTGGAATTTGAGCAAGCGTGTATTGATTTTTATAAAACCAAACGCAATGTGCGCACGCCCAGTGCCGAACAGGTGCGCCAACCAATATTCACCACCGCATTAGAACAATGGCGGCATTTTGAAACGCACTTGGAGCCGCTCAAAAAGGCCTTGGGTGATGAAGTTTTGGCGCGCTATCCGTTGTAGAACTACGCTGTTAAAACCGAGAATAAAACCTGATTTTGCATAGCCAACTGCAAAAGTCGCGAAACGAGTTAGCCTGAGAGCGATGATCTTTTCTGAACAACACCGTTTTATTTATTTTGCGGTGCCCAAAACGGCCACCCATTCGGTTCGAGCCGCTTTAGCGCCGCACCTCGGGCCAAACGATTGGCAACAACAAACTCTGTTCGGACGAACTTTGGCGCCCATTTCGCAGCTTGCGGAAATGGGGCACGGGCATATTTCGGTGCAACAGCTTACTCCGCACATCAGCGACGAAATTTGGCAGTCGTCGTTTAAATTTGCATTTGTGCGTAACCCTTACGATCGGTTTGTGTCGATCTGTGCGTTTTTAAATCGAAATAATCCCCAGTTTGTGGGTAACGAGACTGACTGGATGAAAGCCGCGTTCGCGCACCCTGATTTTCAACGTCGCATACTCGTGCGACCCCA
>CAYOXK010000007.1:0-38098 GCA_964407915.1 uncultured Gammaproteobacteria bacterium | reverse complement strand
CGACCCCAAATTGAATTGCTACGCAACGAACAAGGCCGCATCCCTTTAGACTTTATTGGCCGCTACGAATCGCTCCAAGCTGATTTGAATGCCGTGATGCAACGTTTAAGCCTGCCGCTAGCTTTTTTAGCAACCAAAAATGCATCGCAACATGCGTCTTACGCGTCTTTGTATGACCCAGAACTAGTGACGTTAGTGGGGCAGTTTTATGCCCAAGATTGTGCGGCTTTTGGCTATGAGTTTAAGCCTTAATAGCGCTCTACTTGGTCAGTATGGAGCGCGGCACGCACGATCCGCTGCACGATAATGGGGTTTACGCCCACATTATTACTGTGCGTGAGCAGTGCGCGTGGGTTGGGATGCAGTTGCTGCATAAGTGTATCGAGTAGTTGCCGATAATGCGGCCACCCCTCGGAGCTGTAACCATATTGCGACCAAACGGCGCGCCAATCTTTGCTTAAATCACGTAGAAACGTTGCGTATTGGTTTGCGAGTGCACTAGGGTTGTCGGGGTGGCGCCGAAAGTCGCGCACCAGTTCGTTGGCCAAGCCCTCGAGTTCACCCGGCGACATTACGGGCGCCACATTAAATTGCTCCGTTTTAATCGGCTTAGGCGTGTCGCCCGTGTAGGGTATAAAGGTAGTTAATGCGTCAAGTTCGGCCTTGGGTAAGTGCGCATCGTACGCGCTCATTTGGTCAACCATCTGCCAGAATTTAGCCGAGCCCGCAGTGTCCACGACCAAGTGCACACGGTCTTCGCTGCTGCGATTTATGACATTGTGCCAACGCCAAGAGTCAAAAATCCAGCACTCACCAGCCTGCATATGCAGTTCGGCTTCACCGCAATAAAAAGTGACTTGGGGGTTGGTGATAATCGGTATATGGATTCTTACACGAGAGTGCCAGTGGTAGTTAAAGTCGACATGCGCCCGCACTTCGGCACCCGCATTCAGGCGCATTAGCCTAGACCGCGCTAATACTTCATCAAAACTGCCCATGACCGTTTGCATATAGGGGCATTGGCGCAAATGCGTGGTTGGCAGCATGGCACCGGCAAAATGGTTGTTATGTTCACCATTGAGCGATATGAGGGGAATGACCAAATTGCCTTCGATGCCCGATGGATGCGGCATCCAAGCGGCGTCACTGAACTGTGCGAGCTCGGTACGCAGTCGCGCGGCATCGAACTGAAACGGTAGTCTTACAAAAGGTTGAGGCAGTTCCATGGATCTAGCCGTCGCCAGCGGTCGCCGTAGCCGCAGCGGCTTGCACGTAGGCCTCGGGATTTAAATACATGAGCTTGGCGGTAGCGCGGCCCGGACCTGTTTGGCTGACACCACACACAATCACGTTGGTTGCATCGGCGCCTTGCAGTACCCCTGGGATGTTGAACAGTATGTCTCCGTTCTCGCTCATCATTGGGTTTAATGGTCGTTGCGCCTCTACTCGATCTTTAATGTTGAGCATCATCATCGCCAATGCTTTACGGAATTTACTAAAGCTGATTTTACCGACATGCTCTGAGTGATCGAGCGTAAGGTCGCACAGTATGTCGCCCGCGTCGGCCACCCCGATGCGCATAAAAGGCTGTGCCTCGCCTTCGACTAATTGTTGAAAAAGCGTTTTGGCGTGGGCGCGAGACTGTGCGTAAAAGCGATTGTTTAAATTATCGTTTAAGGCCGCTAAAAACTGCGCGGAATCTAAGTCTATTTCTTGAAAACTCATAGTTAGCTCAATCGTATTTTTGCCAGAGTTTAACACTAAAGCGCTGTGCTTAAATTGCAGCGAAAAATCCGTCATTAAGTTATGAGTCTAATTATTGACGAAAAGCGATTTTTCGGACTATTTTTAGTGTAGACGGTATTATCAGAATACAAAATTGTCGTTTTAAGAACAATGCAACTTTAGTGCGCGTTTACCGTTTGCGCGAGCCATCGCTGACTACCAATTTGGTGACACGTCGCGGCACAACAACAATAATTCAGCGTTTGTTTACGTCGGTTTAATTTCTGGGAGGCTCGTATCCAATGAGCACAAATTCTGCCTTGCGGTACGGTTTTTTGCTGTTGCCAAATTATTCCATGATCGCCTATTCCTCTGCGGTAGAGGTGTTGCGTATGGCTAATCGTTTACGCAACGAAACCCTATATGAGTGGCCCACCTATACCCTGACAGGAGCACCCGTACCCGCCAGCAATGGCATGACGATATTGCCGGATGCTGCTATTGCCGATATGCACGATCTACACGCCTTGTTTGTGTGTGCGGGGGTGCGCGTCGGACAACAATGGAACCCAATTATCAAAACCCACTTGCAGCGCGCGGCAAAGGCCAATGTGATTTTGGGCGGTATTTGTACTGGGACGCAAATTCTAGCAACCGCCGGCATGTTGGAGGGGTATCGCTGCACTATTCATTGGGAGAACCTGGCAAGCTTGCGTGAGACATCTCCTAAGATATTTGTGAGCGAGGAGCTCTACGAGCTAGATCGTGATCGCTATACGGTGTCGGGTGGCACCGCGGCATTGGATATGATGTACGAGTTAGTCAAACGACAACACGGTAAAGAGTTGGCTGTGTCGATCTCAGAACAATTTGTGTGCGACCGAATGCGCGGCGAATACGACCGGCAGCGAGTGCCGTTAAAGCTGTTGATTGGTGCGGATCAACCCAAGTTAATCGAGGCCGTTGAGCTGATGGAATCTAACTTAGAGGAGCTAATTAATCTTGATGATCTATCAAGTTTGGTGGGTGTTTCTAGGCGTCAACTAGAGAGGCTGTTTCGTAAGTATTTAGGCTGTGTACCGAGCCGCTATTATTTGGATTTGCGGTTAAAGAAAGCGCGACAACTGTTGCTTCAAACTAGTATTTCGATTTCTGACGTCGCCATTGCCTGCGGCTTTGTCTCTGCTTCGCACTTTAGTAAGTCCTATCGCGATATGTTTGGCTTAACGCCCCGCGAAGAACGCCAGCAGCAGCGATTGCAGTTTTGATGGTAGCGTCATCCCCTCGGTCTTTCCCACGCATCGCTACAAGGAGGTAGCGATGCGTGGGAATGCCGGAGGGTCGTGGGAATGACGGCGGGTAATCGAATCAAGACCCACCACCCTTAAGTCGCCACCAGACTATGTGGTGTCGTGAGCGCGTCAGATGGGGTGTCTGGCTAAGATTACTATGCAAGCGTACACTACGCACTGTTTGCGCATGCCCGTCAGCGCTTTACGCTGTAACCATTATCGAGATCCAATTTAAGCCATGAGCATTAGCGTTTTTGATTTATTCAGTATTGGTATGGGGCCATCGAGCTCCCACACCATGGGGCCAATGCGTGCGGCTAAAACGTTTGCCTCGGAGTTACAACATGCTGATTTGCTTGGTGCGGTCGCACGCATTCACATAGATCTGTATGGTTCACTCGGTGCCACGGGTCGGGGGCACGGTACTGATGTGGCGGTGTTGCTGGGCTTAGAGGGCGAGCAAGCCGAAACGGTGGATGTAGACGGCGTAGCCCAGCGGCTTGCAACTATTCGTGAGCGCGGCACCCTGTCGCTACTTGGCGAACATTCAGTCGTATTTAGTGAAGCAACCGATCTTAAATTTCGCCTTGATAAAACCTTGGAATACCATTCCAATGGCATGACCTATACCGCTTTTGCCGCGAATGGCGATGTGTTGCGCGAGAGTACGTTTTACTCAATTGGTGGCGGCTTTGTGGTGAGCGAAGCCGAGGCCGCCGCGCCGCAGATCGACTTAGGCGAAGCTATCGACTTGCCGTACCCGTTTCGTTCCGCCGATGAGCTATTGCAGCTTTGTGAGCGTCATAATCTAAGCATTAGTGGGCTCATGCTTGAAAACGAAAAAGCTTGGCGTAGCGAAGACGAGATACGCGCTGGCCTGCTGAATATTTGGCGAGTGATGCGTGAGTGCGTTGAGCGCGGTTGTCAGCAAACGGGTATCTTACCCGGTGGCTTGCAGGTTAAACGGCGTGCCGCATCGCTGTATCAATTGTTAATTGCGCGACCAGAGTCGAGCCTTAAAGATCCCTTAAGTATCATGGATTGGGTCAATCTTTACGCGATTGCTGTGAACGAAGAAAACGCCAGTGGCGGGCGTGTCGTTACCGCGCCGACCAATGGCGCGGCCGGCATAGTGCCTGCGGTGTTGCACTATTATGATCGCTTTATTCCACAGTCCAACGACGATGGCATTGTACGTTTTTTCTTGGCCGCAGGTGCTGTGGGCATGTTGTTTAAAATGAACGCGTCTATATCGGGTGCCGAAGTCGGGTGCCAAGGCGAAGTGGGTTCAGCGTGCTCAATGGCCGCCGCGGGATTAGCTGAAGTAATGGGCTGTAGCCCAATGCAGGTCGAGAATGCGGCTGAGATTGCAATGGAGCATAACCTGGGGCTCACCTGTGACCCCATCGGCGGCTTAGTTCAAGTTCCGTGTATTGAGCGCAATGCCATGGCGTCGATCAAAGCGATTAACGCTGTTCGGCTTGCGAGTAAGGGGACTGGCGAGCATTTTGTGTCGCTCGACAAAGTCATTAAAACCATGCGCGATACCGGCGCCGACATGCAAACCAAATATAAAGAGACGTCGCTCGGCGGACTTGCCGTCAACGTCACAGAATGTTGAGCTAAAGTGGGTGAGCATACGCGTCTCTTAGCTTGGTTCTAAATGCAATTGAATTCATTACTATTGGTTTTACACCAATCCACCTTATGAAAAAGTACTCGATTTTTTCCCTCGCGCGAAATGCGCTTACCCAACACGAGAACTGGGAAGCTAATTGGCGTAGCCCCGAACCGCAAAAGGCTTACGACGCCATTGTTATTGGTGGCGGCGGTCATGGTTTGGCCACCGCATACTATTTGGCCAAATTGCATGGCATGAAGAACATCGCGGTGCTGGAAAAAGGCTGGCTCGGCGGCGGCAATACGGGCCGTAATACTACTATCGTACGCTCCAACTATTTGTGGGACGAAGCCGCGCATCTTTACGAAAAGTCACTCAAACTGTGGGAAGGGTTGAGTCAGGATTTGAACTACAACGTGATGTTTTCGCAGCGCGGCGTGTATAGCTTAGGTCACACGTTGCAGGACATGCGCGATATCGCGCGTCGGGTTAACGCCAACCGTTTGAATGGTATTGACAGTGTATTGCTCGATACCGCCCAGGTACAAAAAGCCATTCCCTTGCTTAATTGCTCGCCAACGGCTCGTTACCCTGTGGTAGGCGCGTCGTTTCAAGCACGCGCAGGTACGGCTAGGCACGACGCCGTGGCGTGGGGCTATGCCCGTGCCGCCGATGCATTGGGTGTGGATATTATTCAAAACTGTGAAGTCACGGGTATCCGTCGTGACGGCGCCAAAGTTGTTGGGGTTGAAACAAGCAGAGGCTATATTCAAACTCCCAAAGTAGGTGTGGTTGTTGCTGGAAACTCCAGTGTGATTGCCGACATGGCGGGAATCCGTATGCCTGTCGAGAGCCACCCGTTGCAAGCCTATGTGTCGGAGGCGATCAAACCCGTGCTCGATACCGTGGTGATGTCGAATGCCGTGCATGGTTATATTAGTCAATCCGATAAAGGCGACCTAGTGATAGGGGCGGGAATTGACAGTTACAATGGCTATGGGCAGCGGGGTAGTTTTACCGTGATCGAACACACGATGGCCGCTATCCTAGAAATGTTCCCTACGTTCAGTCGCGTTAAGATGAATCGTCAGTGGGGCGGTATCGTCGATACCTGTCCTGACGCTTGTCCCATTCTCAGTAAAACCCCTGTGCAAGGTTTGTATTTTAATTGTGGCTGGGGTACCGGTGGTTTTAAAGCCACACCGGGTTCGGGCTGGGCTTTTGCGCATACTATGGCGCATGACGAGCCGCATCCGCTTAACGCACCGTTTTCCCTAGATCGATTTATCAGCGGCAAGCTCATAGATGAGCATGGAGCCGCCGGCGTCGCCCATTAGTGGTTTATGCCCGACCGCCTTTTCACCTTTAGCTAGCCGTAACGAGCATCGAGATTAAGATATGTTGCAACTACAATGTCCTTTCTGTGGATTAAGAGACGAGAGCGAGTTTTCTTTCGGGGGTGAAGCGCACATAGTGCGTCCGCTCGACCCTGACGCCCTAAGCGACGAGCAGTGGACCGATTACTTGTTTAATCGCACCAATGTAAAAGGCTTTCATCGCGAGATGTGGGTGCATACGGCGGGCTGTCGGCAATGGTTTTATGCCATTCGTAATACGGTCACGTATCAATTCACCGCTTTTTACAAAGTAGGTGAGCCACGGCCAGAGTTGCCGCACAGCGCCAATGCAGGGGTCGCAAGCAAATGAGTGATCGATTACAAGAAGTAGGCCGCATTGATCGCACTAAACCGATCAAATTTAGCTTCAACGGCAAAGAGTATATAGGCTATGCGGGCGATACGATTGCGTCCGCGCTGCTCGCCAATAATGTAAAAGTGGTTGGTCGCAGTTGGAAATACCATCGCGCGCGCGGGTTTATGAGTGATGGTGCCGACGAGGCCAATGGCTTATTCCAGGTGCAAAAGGGTGCCCAGACCGTTCCCAATGTGCGTGGTACACAAGCGGAAATTTATCCTGGTCTGGAGTTCACCAGCACCAATGCTTGGCCGAGCCCGAATTTTGATCTTTTGTCGATATTCGGCAAGTTTTCTTTTATGTTGCCGGCAGGTTTCTACTACAAAACCTTTATGTGGCCCGCCAAGTTATGGATGACTTACGAGCACTTTATCCGCAAAGCGTCCGGCCTTGGGGTTGCCCCCAAGCAGAACGATACCGACCACTATGAGAAAACCAATGAGTACTGCGATGTGTTGGTGGTGGGGTCTGGTCCGGCTGGGTTGATGGCTGCGTTGCACGCCGCGCGGGCGCAAGCTCGGGTGGTACTGGTTGATGAACAAGCTGAGTTCGGAGGGCGCTTGTTGAGCGCGCCGGACAATTTACTCATTGACGACGCATCGGCACACCGCTGGCTCGCCAGCGCACTCGAAGAATTGTCGCGATTGGATAATGTTACCCTGCTTAGTCGCGCTACGGCTTTTGGGTATCACGACAGCAACTTCGTCACTGTAGTGCAGAGGCTTACCGACCATTTACCGCTTGATCAGCGGGTTGGTGCGCGCGAAAAGCTTTACCGAGTGCGCGCCAAACAGGTGATCCTAGCCACGGGCGCCCATGAGCGCCCCATTCCGTTTGCGTACAACGATCGTGCTGGAGTGATGTTAGCGTCGGCGGTCTCAACGTATATAAACCGCTATGCAGTTCGCATTGCTCAACGAGCCGTACTCTTTACTAATAACGACGGGGCTTATCAAACCGCGCTTGATTTGCAATCGGCCGGCATCGAGGTGGCGGCCGTAGTGGATTCACGCGCAACTAGCGATGGTGATTTACCCACGGCCGTGCGTGCGGCGGGCATCAACGTTATTGCTCAATCGGGGGTGATTAAATCCCGTGGGGGTAAAACGGTAACGGGCGCTTACGTGCAATCTATTGCCGAAGACCAGCGCTCGTTGGTGGGCACTGCGAGTGTTCTCGACTGCGATCTTATTGCCGTTTCGGGCGGCTGGAATCCGGCGATTCATTTGCTCGCTCAGGCGGGGGGCAAGGTTAAATGGAACGACTCCAAAGCCTGTTTCGAGCCCGACAAGGTGGTGCAAGCGCAAACCTCGGTGGGCGCTGCTAATGCCTCATTTAGTTTAGCGGACTGTTTACGCGAGGGTAGTGAAGCTGGTATTGCGGCGGTTGCTGCGCTCGGGTTTACTGCACCGAAGGCAGTTGTGCCCGCCGTTACAGCGGTGCGCGAGCAAGCGCTACAGCCTTTGTGGCGTATCCCTCTTAATGCTGAAAAACCATGGGACGGCCCTAAGCAGTTTGTTGATTTTCAAAATGATGTAAGCGTGGCGGATATCTATTTGGCGGTGCGCGAAGGCTTTTATTCGGTTGAACACGTAAAACGATATACCGCGCTTGGCTTTGGTACGGATCAGGGCAAGTCGGGAAATATCGTGGGTATGGCCATTCTGGCCGAAGCCTTAGACAAGGATATTCCGAGTACAGGCACCACGACATTTCGACCTAACTATACACCGGTTACTTTTGGGGCCATCGCGGGTCCTGATATTCACGGCACCTTATTTGATCCAGTACGCAAAACGGCCATTCACCCTTGGCATGTTGCGCACGGTGCAAAATTTGAGAACGTCGGCCAATGGCATCGCCCTTGGTATTACCCGCAAGGCAACGAGGATATTCATCAAGCGGTTGCGCGTGAGTGTTTAGCCACGCGTAATAGCGTGGGCATCATGGACGCCTCTACTCTAGGTAAGATTGAAATTCGCGGCAAAGATGCCGCCAAGTTTCTTGAACTGGTGTACACCAATAACTGGCAGAAGCTGGCCGTAGGCATTGCACGTTATGGGTTTATGCTGGGCGAAGACGGCATGGTGAAAGACGACGGTGTGACGGTGCGGCTTGGCGAGAATCACTTCTTTATGCACACCACTACAGGTGGCGCCGCGTCCGTGATGAATTGGCTAGAGCTGTGGCTACAAACCGAATGGCCTGAGTTAGACGTGTTTTTAACGTCGGTCACTGATCATTGGTCAACCGCGGCGGTGGTGGGCCCGAATAGTCGCAAAGTGGTGAGTAGCGTGGTGCAAGGCATCGATTTTGACCTTGCCGCGTTTCCGTTTATGGGCTCACGCCATGGCCATATTAACGGAGTACCCGTGTGGGTGAACCGCATTAGTTTTTCGGGCGAGTTGGCGTTTGAAGTCAATGTGAACGCCAATCAAGGACGCTATGTGTGGGAACAACTCTGGACTGCCGGCGAACCCTATAATATTACTGCCTATGGCACCGAAACGCTGCACGTGCTGCGGGCTGAAAAAGGCTACGTTATCGTTGGACAAGACACGGATGGTTCGGTGAGCCCTGAAGATTTAGGCATGCAATGGGCGATGTCGAAAACTAAGGACTACATTGGTCGCCGCTCACTGGCCTTGCAGGAATTGCGTCGGCCAGATCGTAAGCAATTTGTGGGTTTGCTCACCGTGGACCCTGCTGTGGTATTGGAGGAGGGTGGCCAGATTGTGAATGAGCCGGTTTCCGCCGGTATCTCTACGACTCCCGTTACCATGCTCGGTCATGTTACATCGAGTTATCACAGTGCGTTCCTCGGGCGATCGATTGCGTTGGCTTTAGTTCGCAACGGCCATCAGCGTCAGGGCGAAACTATTTACGTGGCCATGAACGATGGTCGCTCGGTACCCGCTGTGATCGGGCCAACCGTATTTATTGATCCAGAAGGGGAGCGTCAAAATGTCGCGTAGCATAAATAACGAGACTGGAGTGGTTTCAGAAAGCCCGCTGATTTGCATCGATTTGACAAACTTGGGTCTGTCGAGTGAGGTATTGCGGCTAGTGGAAGACCCGTTTTTGAGCCACATCAATATTCGCGGTAAAGCGGACAACCCTGAGTTTATGCGGGCCACCACCGCGGTGTTAGGCGTTGCGCTTCCAACCCAAGCCAACACAGCACTGATAACGGCAAGGATGACCGCTATTTGGTACGGGCCAAGCGAGTGGCTAGTGCTCACTGCAACCGATCACGGGGCTGAACTGTGTACTGCATTGCGCGAAGCACTTAACGACACCCACGCACTGGTGTGTGATGTGAGTGGCGGCAATACGGTCATTGACATAAGCGGACGTAAAGCGCGCGATCTACTTAAAAAAGCCACTACGATTGATGTACACCCCACTGCATTTAAAACCGGAGACAGCGCTCTCACTACCTTTGCACATGCTGGTGCAGCGCTGTATCAATATGACGATGCCCCAGGTTTTAGGATTATCGTACGCCGCAGTTTTGCCGACTACATCGGCACATGGTTGCTTGACGCTGCGCGTGAGTTTCAGGTTTAGGGTGTAACTATCATCCCCGCGAAGGCGGGGAACCATGGTTTAGTACGGTAGTAGGTAATGGATCTCCGCCTCGGCAACTGCTCCTGAGTTGCTCTACTCGCTGCGTCCATGCAGCGATGCGCGGGGAAGAAGTTTCCGATCTGCGTGGGAATGACGGCGAGGACCGAACAGCAGGTGTTAGCTGATATCGTCTTCCAGTAACAAACTATTAATAGCCGGCAAGAACGGGTTATCCGATGGCACGATCGGCGCGCACGAACTCAAACCGGTACGCTGCGGAAAGTCTGTATTAGAGCATTGCGCGGCGCTTGTAGCCCCTCGCGTATTTACAAAAAATCCAATGGGAGCGTCAATACAGCGCGTTAATCCTTGGGTGTTCGAAAATGTCCCTAAAAAACATTGTGTTTGCTCTGCTTGGCCAAACAAGCTTACAAAATGGCCGGGTTGGGCCACTAAACAAGTCGTTTGCGCTGAAAGCGGATTATAAGTGCCTGGCGAACACGCTTGCGCTTCTGATGCAGCAACCGTTTGTACGAAGAAGCCCGGTGCGGCGGCTGAGCAACTGCTCAAGCCCGCCATACTGCTAAAAAAGCCGACATCACACGCAGTTTGCGCGCTCGCGCCCGTCTCGCTTACAAAAAAACCGGGCTGACTTTTACCGCAGGTTGACGAACCGACATTGGGTTGGAAGTTGCCAACAGTACAAGCCATTTGATTTTGTGCACCTGTCTGATCCACAAAAAAGCCTGGCTGACTTACATTACAGGCCGAAGCCCCCGAATTAGGTTGGAATTGGCCAATAGAACATGCTGTTGCATTTTGTGCGCCCGTTTCGCCTACAAAAAAGCCCGGATCGCTCACATTACAGGCCGAAGCCCCCGTATTAGGTTGGAATTCGCCAAACAAACATGCTGTTGCGCTTTGCGCACCCGTTTCGCCTACAAAAAAACCAGCTTGGCTCGTCACGCAGCTCGACGAACCGGCATTAGGCTGGAACCTGCCAACAGAACAAGCCGTTTGCGCGGCGGCTTCAGTCATATCCACAAAAAAGCCAGAGTCTGCGTCTAAACACGCGGATTGCCCTGTATTCGGTTGATAGCGGCCGATTTCGCACGCTGATTGTTGGGCTGCGCCCGATATGGCCACAAAATTGCCTTCTGCGGCTTGCGTGCAAAATGCATTGCCCTCGGTGGCGGCAAAAGTTCCGGGTGCACAAGGAGTACTGCTGGTCGCGGCTTCTGAGGCCCCAGTCTCTTCGCCAATTCCCGCCGCTTCACAGGCCACAGAACCTGGGTTGGACGAAAACGTGCCAGCAGGGCAAGGGGTTTGGCTAGAAGCACGTGTCATGTCTACAAAATAGCCGGCTTCGCTCGCTTGGCAAGCACTCAAGCCAGCGGTGGGCGCAAAGGTTCCCACGGCGCATGGGGTCGTGTTAGATGACCCTATCATAGTGACGACGGTGCCGGGTTCCGCAAGCGTGCACGCTGATTGCCCAAAGGTGTCTGTGTATCGGCCTACAGGACAGGGCGTTTGGGCTGTTGCGCCCGAAACGCCTACAAAAGAGCCTGCCTCTGCTGAGAGGCAGACGTTGTTGTCAGGGGGAGCGAAAGGACTATAAAACCCTGGGGAACAGAGCGAAGAGCCATTCGCGTGGGCGTTAGTGATGGGTAAAACCGATCCCATACAAACGCTAATCGCGGCCGCCAGCAGGCTAGGCTGAAAAGCGGAATTACCCACCTTTGTTGTTGTTTTCATGTGTAGGTCCTAGGGTAAACTTACCTCAAACCGAGAGGTGTTGCGAACACATACAGTGTACGATGCCCAGATGTGAAGTAGGCTAGCACAGCACTTTGAATTAGACCAGACAATAGAATTCGTATGCCACAAAAATTATGAGCGACTCGTTTGAAGAAAAAATGCGTACAGCCGTCGCCGCTCATACCGCGGGCGACCTGCAAAGCGCGCATTCGCAGTATTCTGCGCTGCTGGTTGATTATTCTGATCGGGTCGACGTGATACACAATTTGGGTCTCGTGAAACTGCTGCTTGGCGAGGTCGCTGCAGGAGCGCAGCTCATGCAAAAGGCCATTTTGGCCGATCCTGATAATGCCGGCATGCGCAACAGTGCCAAGCTGCTGGGCATGCAACTCATGCAACATCATTATTGGGAAGACGCGCTGGTGTGGATAAAGCGCGCCATTCAGGTTGACCCCAACGACCGCGAACTGCATTCCGTTGCCCAGCGAATATCGGCGAGAGTCTACCTCGCGCCAGAAGTGTACGACCCACTTGAACACCGCACTTTAAAGCGCTTTAGTCCGCGCGAAGGGGGCGAATACATTTATACGATAGACGTGGCCGGCACCTGTAATTTACGGTGTCCGAGTTGCCCCGTGGGCAATAGCATCGATACGCAACGCGTCAAGAGCATGATGCCCGTGGAGATGTTTAAACAGATCATCACTAAGATGCAATCCGAATCACCTTCCCCTAGCGCGCAAGTACGCTTATACAACTGGGGTGAGCCATTGCTGCATCCGCAGTTGGCCCAGCTCATCGAGATGTGTCATGCAGCCGGATTTAGCTCGCATTTATCCAGCAATTTGAATATTAAAGCGAAGTATCTAGAGCAAGCCCTTGCGGCAAACCCTACCGAGTTTAAAGTGTCTCTGTCAGGTTTTACCCAAGCCCGCTATGCGCAAACCCATGCGGGTGGCGATATCGAGGTGGTGAAACAAAACTTGCGGCTTATGCGTGACTGGCTCGATCACTACAAGGTGGGTACCCGAGTGTGGGTTAATTTTCATCGCTATAAAAGCAATGTAGATGATGAAGCCGACATGGCGGCGTTATGTAAAGAGCTCGACTTTATGTTTGCTCCTATCAATGCGTTCTATCAACCGCTGGACAAACTGCTTGCCCTCGCGGAAGGTAAGACTGAAGTGCAACAGGAGCCCGTGTTGTCGGAGTTGTTGTACGACGTGCAGGGGCACCTTGCATACCTCAAGCATAACTCTTTGCCGGATTACGATTGCGAGTTGCGTTTTAATCAAATGGTGATCAACTCCGATGGCAGCGTGGCGCAATGCTGTGCCCTATATGATTCGTCCACCATGCTCGGCAAGCCGTTTTTGGAGCATAGCCATGCCGAGTTGGAGCATGCGAAGTATGCCAATCCTATTTGCACTCAATGTCGGCAGGCGGGCCTAGACTTTAGTCCCATCAGTGTTTTACGCGTTAGTCATTCTTAGCCCTAATAATAGTCCAGCAAGGTAAAGAACGGCACCCATGTCCCATTCACCGCATAACACCAAGCAGATCGAGCAACTGCGTAGCCTCAGCCAGCAAAGTTATACGTTGGGTGACTATGTTGGTGCGCGCCAACACCTTGAAGCGGCGGTAAGCTTAGGGTGCGAAGAAGCCGGTGTGCTCAGCAGTTTGGGCTATGTGTGCTATTTGGCGGGCGACCCCAAGGCGGCGCTTAAATATTGTGAGCATGCCAAAAGTGCTGCGCCCATGATGGTGGATAACTACGGTAATATGGCGCTCGCCTTAATGGGTTTAAATCGTCATCATCAAGCAATGATCGTGCTCGAAGAAGGGCTGGAGATAGACCCTCAGCATTCCGATCTGTGGGTGAATCATGGCTTGGCACTGATGGCTATGCACCGTCCGATCGAGGCACAAACCTCCTATGCTAAGGCGCTGAGTCTGAACCCCAACAATGTGTCAGCGTTGACCAATCAGGCGATTGCCCTGCAAGAAAATGGTCTAGCCGAGCAAGCGCACGAGTTGTACCAACGTGTGAGTCGCATTGATCCGGCCTTTACGCCCGCGCTGTCTAACAGCCTGATGTGCGCCCAATACCATCCCAATTTAGCCAGCGATGAGGTGCTAACATTAACTCGGAGCGTAGCGGCGGCTTTTCCCGTTGCGCAGCCAATAGCGCGTAAACGAGCGCAGCACGATCGACCCCGCGTAGGCCTGTACAGTTCTGATTTGCGCGCCCATCCAGTAGGGTGGTTTATTCGCAAGGTGGTGCCGGTGCTTGCCCAGCGTTTTGACCTGTACGCTTACTATTCGCATGCCTCGATGGATGCCGTTAGCAACGAAATCATGCAGAGCGTGCAAAGTTGGCACAACTGCTTGGGATGGTCGGACGAACGCTTGCTTAAACAAAGTGAGCAGGACGAGATTGATCTGGCCATTGATTTAAGTGGTCACACAGCCTACGGCCGTCTGCGGGCGTTTGCTAAACGCCTCGCACCCGTGCAAGTGTCTTGGCTTGGCTTTCCTGCAAGCACAGGTTTGCCCGCCATCGATGGAGTACTACTGAGCGAAGACCTGATCACCCCCGCCACCCCCGCTTATTTTACCGAGCCCGTGTTGCGCGTAGCCGCACCCCAGTTTGTTTATGAACCACCGCACTATTTGCCCGAGGTCAGCCCTCCACCGTGTATTGCGAATGGCTATATCACCTTTGGTTGTTTTAATAATTTAGCCAAACTTAATGACGCGGTTATTCAAACGTGGGCGATGTTGTTAAGCCGCTGGCCTACCGCGCGCTTGGTGCTTAAATGGAAGTCATTGGCCGACGTGGCCGTGCGCGAATCAATTTTAAAGCGATTTCATGCGGCCGGGGTCGCCCAAAGTCGTATTGAACTCAGGGGCGCGAGCGAGCACACACAGATGCTTAAAGAGTATGGGGATATCGACATAGCGCTTGATCCCTTTCCATTTAGCGGTGCGCTAACCTCATTTGAGGCCGCGTGGATGGGCTTGCCCGTTGTTACACTTGCGTCGTTGCGGCCGATGTCGCGCCAAACCTTGTCTATGAATAAGGCTTTAGGTTTAACGGAGCTTACCGTCACCACCCCACTTGAATATGTTCAGGCTGCTACGCGTTTAGCGCAAGATGTGCAGGGCTTGGCAAGTCTGCGCGCCTCGATGCGCGATCGCCTGCAAGCGAGTACGCTCGTAGATGCTGAGTTGATGGGGGCCGAGATTGGGGTGCAATTGCACCGCGTATTAAGGGCTACTGAGTGACCTAACACGTTACCGAGGCGGGAACTCAGACCCGTTTTCTGACAGTGAGCAAAGCCATGACCCCACCTTCGTGGGGGTGACGCTATTGCCTTACGTGGGAATGCCAGTGTGTGGCGGCGTTGACGGCGGGTAGGACGTTTCCTCCCCCGCGCGGGCACACGAGCAATACGGCTAACGCTACCCTAATGTCGGCGCGCTTCCCTAACGTCACGGGCACTCAGCATAATGGCTGTGAAGGCTTTTATGCGGCTGCTCAAATTTTGGGTTTCTAATAACAATTGCTTGTCGTCTGACGTAAGCGGCAGAAAGCTTAATATGCTGTTACACAGATCGCCCACCCGCAGTTGCTCTAGCGTACTCCAATCGGTGTTGAGCTGCTGGTCGTTCATGTAGTGGCGTAGCGCAGCGCGAAAGTTCTGATCTAGCTCAGGGTCTACATTGTCCTCAATATTGAAATCGGCCTGATACTCCGACCAGTCAACGACCACGCGACGGTACCCCCCTGCACCCTCTATTTCGTGGTCGATGCGAAACCGACTTACCCCAACCAAGGCCAATTCAATACGGCCATCGAGCGTTTCTTGGTATTTAAAAATACGTCCTGCGCAGCCAACCGAATAGACATCTAGCGCAGCGCTTTGAGCAGCGGACGACGGTTTTGGTTGTACCATGCCAATCATTTGGCTGTCGCGCATCGCGTCCTGCACCATTTTTAAATAGCGCGGTTCGAATATATTCAAGGGCAAAAATCCACCAGGCAGGACCACTGCATTGGGTAGTGGGAAGATTGCGAGCGCTGTCGGTAGATCTTTAAATTGCGGCAAAAAGGGTGAGCGCTGTGGCATGGTTAAGTCTCAAATTAAAAGTCAACACAAGCATGCAGTATAGAAAACTCTGTGCAAGCTTGTGTTGATTAATGGACTTATATTTAGAGCAAGCCCCCCGTCATCCCCGCCTCGGCAACTGCTCCTGCGTTGCTCTAATCGCTACTTCCCTGTAGCGATGCGCGGGGATGACGGCCAGAGGGAGCTTCCACCCCAACCGCTTCAACAAGCTTAAAGACCTACTTCTCCCAGGAAACCTTCGGCAATCCTGATTGCGCTATGAGGTTTTTGTACTTGGCTTCCAGCTCAGTGCGCTTAATTTTCAGAGTGGGCGTAAGTAGGCCGTTCTCGATGGTCCATTGATCTTTCGCGATGATAATGGCCGCAACCACTTCGTGCTTCTCGATGCTGGCGTTCACTTCGTCAAGCGTGGCAGCTAAACTTGCTTCAATTTGTTCCTTAGTTTTGGTTTTTGCCATATCCGCTGACAGTACGGCCACACACACCGCCGCTGGCAGTCCGCTGCCCATTACACACATTTGCTCAATTAACAGATTGCTCGCGAGCTTGCCTTCAATGGGCACGGGTGCGATGTACTTGCCTTTGCCAGTTTTAAACAGGTCTTTTACTCGGCCGGTAATGCGCAGATATCCGTCCTTGTCCATGTCCACTTTGTCGCCAGTGCGCATGTAACCGTCTTTGGTAAAGGTTTCAGCGGTTACATCAGGGTTTTTGTAATACTCCTTGAACACGCCTTCGCCTTTAATGAGTAGTTCGCCCTGATCAGACACCTGCACGTCTAAACCTTTAAGCGGCACACCAATCGTACCGAGCTTGCTGCGTCGAAATGGGAATTGGGAGGTCGCGAGTCCCGCTAATTCGGTCATGCCCCAGCCTTCGGAAATGCGTATGCCGAGCTTGCGGTACCATTCCAGAATATGCGGTGAGATGGGTGCTGAGCCGCTGCCGCAACTGCGCGCATAGGCCAAGCCGAGTTGCGCGCGAATCTTGCGTTTAACCAATCCGCCCACGATGGGAATGCGGATAAGTCTGCTCAGTTTTTCTTGCGGAATCTTGTTCAGCACTTCGCTTTGAAATTTAACCCAGAGGCGTGGCACCGAAATAAAGTTGGTTACTTTGGCTGCCCGCAGGTCACGCAAAAACGTTTCCAGTGATTCGTTAAACGTTACTTGAGCGCCACCGTACAAGCTTGAATACTCGATCACACCGCGCTCGGTTACATGCGCGAGTGGCAAATAAGAGATCAGGCGTTCTTCTTTACTGCGACCAAGCAGATTGGCGCACGAAGAACCTTGATAGGCAATATTGCGATAGGTAAGCACCACGCCTTTAGGCGCACCAGTTGATCCCGAGGTGTATACAATCGAGAACGTTTCTTCTAGATCCGGCTCGTGTATTGCTGCAATGGGTTGGTTGTTAGCGATGAGGTCGGCGAGCGTGTGCATTGTTTTAAATTCACACAGAGCCATGCCAATGGTAATGACGTCTTTATGCTTTTTGAGCGCCGTTTGGGCATCTTCCGATTTGGAGAGCTTGCCCAAGATAATGGCTTTGGCTTCGGAATGTTTTAGAACATAGTCGACCGTGCTCTCGCTCGCCGTGGCGTAGATCGGCACCGACACCATGCCGGCGATCTGTATCGCAAAGTCACTGATAAACCATTCATCGCAATTGGCTGCAAGGAGAGATACTTTATCGCCCTTTTTCAGCCCCAGTGCGACTAAACCTTGGGCAATGCGCGACGCCTTGTCGAACACTTCGGCCCAAGTGGTGGGAATGTACTCATCGCCAGAGGGTTGGCGTAAGTAGACTTTATTGGGGTGCTCTTTCGCGCGAGCGGCCAAGACCGCCATTGGCATCATGCTGGCAGTAGTTTGCATTGAACAAATCCTCAGACTTTATATTTAAAAAATAGTTGGCTAGTGTGCCATTCAAGGCGACACAGTAGAACAAAATGGGGTGCGTTTGTTAGCGTTTAGGCTAATACTCGCCATAACCGTTAATCATAACTGTTATGCCTGCACTAGCATGGGGCGATTTTAAAATGAATCGCCGCAAATGTCTGATTCTTGGCCAAGAGGGTATAAAATAGCGGCAGATCCGCGGAGGTTTGTGGTCCGCACCTATTTGGAGTCTAGTCACTGATGCTCGCCATTCAATTCACCGCCTTGGCGGTTTTGAGCTTTGTCACCCTCGTTTTGTTGGTGTTACGGCTACAGCGCAAAAGCGGTATACGCATTCCATTAGGCGTGAGCGTGTTTGCGTTAAGTGGCATGGCGCTCGCTCTGAGTGAGCCTCTGCATACTTGGCTGAGTGATTTCGTGTCCGTGCCACATTCCAGCCTTCGTCAATGGTTCGCCACTTTGATGTTTCTGGCGGTTGCGTATGTGATCAATACGCTCATCAAGCGGTTTGTTTATTTGCGCCGGCTCACCATTGATGGCGACCCAAAAGTGCCACTTATTGTGCAGTACTTAGTCAGTGCTTTGGTCTATCTGATCACGCTGATGTTTGTGGTGCGCATGGTGTATGAGCAGCCAATTTTTGCGATTGCCGCCACCTCTGGTGCGCTCGCATTGGTGTTGGGTTACTCTGCGCGCGCAGTGCTCGAAGAAGTGTTCGCTGGTATTGCCCTCAATTTTAGCTCGCCGTTCGAAAAGGGCGATTTAATTCAACTTAATGAGGAGTGGGCGCTCGTAAAGGATATCGACTGGCGCAGCATCACGTATATCGACATGGACAATAACAGTGTGGTTGTTCCCAATACAGTGGTCGCGGCGAGCAAAATTCGCAATCTCGATCGCCCCGACCCTGTTACCCGTCGACTCTATTATTTCTTGGTGGAGTACAACACACCACCGAAAGTGGTGATTGATCTAGCCCGTGCGGCTATGGACGAATGCCCACACATCCTGAATCACGAATGGAACGATGTGTGCTTGTACGATTTTGATGATACTGGGGTGCGTTACCGAGCGGCGTTTTATATAAAAAGTTACTGGGATTGGTGGTTGGCGAGTAATGAGTATTTCAATGCTCTGTGGTACAGCTTCAAGCGTCAGGGCATTCGCTTTGGGCAACAGCGCAGTTTGAACTTTACCGATAATGAAGATGCGGAACGCTATCTGCCGAGTAGCGTGCTCGAGCGCAATAATTGGCGTGCATTGGTAGAACGGTTCGATCAAGTGCCGATGTTTGAAGGTATGACCCAAGAAGACATGGTGGATTTAGCCCGCAGTGCCAGCTTGCATGTGGTGGGGCCGCCAGAGAGGATTGTGCGAGCGGGCTCCAAGCGCGCTTCAATGTATTTAATTGCCAGCGGCAAGGCGGATGTTTACGAAGTGGATGAAACGGGTCAAGAAACGTGGATGGCTGAGATTGGCGAGGGCGAAACCATTGGTTTGATGTCGTTACTCACGGGTGCCCCGCAACGCACCACCATTCGCGCGCGTACCGAAGCCGCCGTGTGGGAAATCAGCAGCGAATCATTGCACGAAGTCTTTAAGAAAAAGCCCGAAGTGATGGACAATATTGCGCAGTCGGTTACGCGTTGGCAAGCTGAAGAAGACGACGTGCTCAATCAAATTAAACTGAGCCGACAACAAGAACAGCGCTTGTTAAACAAACGCGCAATTAGCTTGTCGAACCGCATCGTACGCTTTTTCGATCGCGATAAAGGTCGGGGCAAACCAGGCGGCACCGATAGTTTCCCTGATTATTAGGCCTTAGCCAGCGCACCGTCTAAGCGACGCTGCTCCGTAGCACTTGCGATGACCGCATTTAACCTATAAGTTAATCCCAGTATTTCAACTAAAAGAACACCACTATGACCGATGTTGTTATCAGCGGCTCTGCCGTTTGGAATCCACCCTTTGTGTTAACCAATGAAGAACTCGTGGGGGCTTACAACGCCTACGCCGAGCAATTTAATGTGCAAAATGCCGATGCCATCGCTGCGGGAGATATCGCGGCGGTACCGAGTTCGTCAGCGGAGTTTATTGAAAAGGCGTCGGGCATTAAGCAACGTTATATTTACTCGAAAGACGGCGTGTTAGACATAAATCGCATGCGTCCGATTATTGCGGAGCGCCGCGAAGATGAATTGTCGCATCAGGCCGAGTTTGCGGTGAATGCCGCGCGCATGGCTTTAGTTGACGCCAATAAAGCAGCCGCGGATGTCGATGCGGTAATCGTCAGTTGTGCTTACACTGAGCGCTCCTACCCGGCTATTGCCATTGAAGTGCAAGAGGCCTTAGGTATTAAGGGCTTTGGTTTTGATATGTTGGTGGCCTGCTCTGCGGCTACTTTTGCTCTGCAGCGCGCCTACGAGATGGTTAAAGCGGGTACGGCGAAAGCCGTGCTGGTCATTAGCCCAGAGTTAACGTCGCCACAGGTAAATTATAAAGACCGCGATGGGCACTTTATTTTTGGTGATGTGTCCACCGCCGTGCTGGTAGAAGACAAGCAGCACTGCACTTCAAAACACAGTTACGATATTTTAAGTACCAAGGCGGTAACGGTTTATTCCAATAATATCCGTTCAAATTTTGGCTACGTGATGCATGCGACGGATGCCGACCCATACGGGCCAGACAAGCTGTTTCACCAAAACGGTCGCGCCGTATTTAAAGAAGTGTGCCCCATGGCGGCGCAACATATCTCCGACCATTTAGCCTCACTCGACCTAACCGCAACTGACTTAAAACGTTGGTGGTTACATCAAGCCAATATCAATATGAATCTGTTGATATCCAAGCGCCTGCTGGGGCGCGATGCGACGCTAGAAGAAGCGCCCATTGTGCTTGATGAATACGCGAACACCGCTTCAGCCGGATCGATCATTGCTTTTTCATTGCATCATCAAGATTTGCAAACAGGCGATTTGGGGGTGATCTGCTCGTTTGGTGCTGGCTATTCCATCGGCAGCCTAGTAATCCGTAAAAATTAGCTGTACGAGACTGTTAACTAGCGTAGTAGTGTCGAATGACATGCTTGGCTTCTACAAAAAAGAGCCAGCGCTCGAGTAACATTCCTGCGTAATGACTCACTAGTGCGGCCCAAGCCCAGCCTGCAAATAGCAAACCGGCGGGTAACATGAATGCAGTAATTAAGCTCATTTTGCGAGCCATCCCAAGTGTTTTTGGCCCCACCGTGTACATAAATTCGCGCTGCGAGAAGTTGCGACTGCTGTGGCCTGTATCAAACAACGTAATAGAAGCTTGGCTGGCTTTTCCGAAGCCCGTTGCGGTGTTGATATTGCTTACCTCGGGATGTCCTAAACTGCGAAAGTAAATGAGCTTTAACGCCAAGCCACTCAGCAATGCCGGCACATATACCCAGATGCTCAAGGGCGCTTCGGGCACAAGCGCGGCGTACGCCACCAGCCCCGACACCAACGAGTAGAGCAAAAAGCCGGGAGTGACCCAACGGTTATGCCACTGCGGAATGGTCTTAAGGCTGGCGTAGATCATCGCGGTGCAGTAGACCAAGGCCACTAATAAAATCAGTAAGCTCAATGCGAGTAATTGGGCAAGCATCTGGGCTGCTGGCGAAAAGCCAAAACACAATATCAGCACATACACACCTAACACAGGATAGATCAGCACCGCGAATACCGCTTCGCGAGACAACCAAGACGAGCGAAAACGAGTAAACGACCGCCAGGCGTTTTTGGGGTTAGCTAAATGAAAACTCGACGAGACTAGCCCTAAAGTGCAAATGAGGGTGGCGATGCCAATATCGTAGACATAGGGTTGCGCGAGTCTAGTCCATAGCGAACCCGACGCAATATTCTCGAGCGCCAACGGGTAGCCGGCAGTGTGGTATGCCAATACAAGACAAAATAGCAAGCCAAAACCCATGCCAGAGGTAACGGTGAAGAACAGTACTGAAAACGCTGGATGCATGGTTAACGCGCGATCATTTTGTTAATCCAGCCTTTTAGCCCCGTGTAGGGAGCGGCACTGATGGTGTGCGCGGCAACGGTGGGAGCGGGTCGAGCGGGCAGATATTTGTTTGTGGGGGCGTAGCCGAGCTCGGGCATTAGATCGTATCCACCGCGGCTCGCGGTCAGTTGGCTTACTTCGGAATTGGGGTCGTCGAAGTCACCAAATTTGCGAGAGCCGGTTGGGCAGGTGAGCACGCAGGCGGGCTGGCGGTCTTCGGGTGCAAGTTCTTGGTCGTAGATGCGGTCAATGCACAGCGTGCATTTTTTCATCGTGCCTTGCACTTCGTCTAATTCGCGAGCGCCATACGGGCAGGCCCAAGCGCATAAATTACAGCCCATGCACTTATCTTGATCGACCAACACGATACCATCTTCCTCGCGCTTATAGGACGCGCCCGTAGGACATACCGTGACGCAGTCTGCGTTTTCGCAATGCAAGCAGCTCATGGGAAAATGCACGGTTTGGCTCGCGTGCCCGGCCTCTTGCACTTCGTAGGTACGAATGCGGTTAAGCCACGCACCATCTGGCTCGTTGGCATGTGCGTTAAGATCGGTTAATGGACCCAGCGTGCCTGAGCTATTCCACTGCTTGCAGGCCGTGGCACAGCCATGGCAGCCCACACAGGTGTCTAGATCTACGGTAAGGCCGAGTCGCATCGTGACTATTTCTCCGAGTTTAGTGTGTTGCCACACAGCATTATTTTTTAAACAGCGCGTCTTTGAACGAGCGTTTGAGGTTAACCGATTCCCCACACTGATACGCTAAGTCGGCCATAGGGCTGCTCATCTGCGCGTGCGATGCGCTAAATTGGGGTTGGCTCAGCTGCTCTGTCGCATGGCAGGGCGTAATGCTTACTTTAAGGTCGTACCACGCAGCTTGTCCGGTAATGGGGTCAGAGTTAGTAATCCCCGCTTGTTTAGGGAGCGACTCGCTAATTAAGTGATTAAGCAAAAAGCCCTTGGTGGATTCGGGCGCATCGGCACTGAGTCCCCAGTTCCCTTTGCGTTTGCCAATGGCGTTCCAGGTCCACACCGTATCGGCCTGTACCCCATGCATGTGTTTCACTTGCACGCGAATTTTAGCGTTGTGCGAAGCGACCCATACCCAGCTTAAATCATCGATGCCTAATTCCAGCGCTTTGTGCGCATTCATATACAAATAATTATGCGAAGTGATTTGCCGCAGCCATGTGTTTTGCGAGTCCCACGAATGGTACATATGCATGGGACGTTGCGTAATCGCAAAAAACGGATACTCCGTGTTGTCGATCTCTTGTTGTTCCAACGGCTGGTAGTAACTGGGCAATGGTGTGAAGTAGCGCAGGATACGTTCGCGCTGCGCTTGGGTTTGCGGTTGCGGGCCGTCGCTTTGTCCTAAGGCGGCGAGTCGGAATCGTTGCAGGTTTTCTGAATATAGTTCTATAACGATCTGCTCGCTGCGATCGACCCAGCCGAGCGTTTGCGCAAACTCCAAATAGTCGCGATTAGCATGGCGAAAATATTTAAAGTGGTCAGGGTAGGCAAACTCATAGAAACATTCGTTTTCTTGATAGCGCGCCCATTGCTCAGGGTTGGGTTCGCCGAGTAAGTGCTCGTCTTGGCTTGCTCCGCGCCATCCTGCCAAAAACCCAATGCCGGGCGATTTTTGATAATGGGTAATAAAGTCTTGGTAGCCACTATAACGAGGCTGCCCGTCGGCGTCGGTAAACAGCGGTAGTTCGAGCCTTCCGGCCAAGTCGATAAGGACTTCCTGCCAGGGCCGCACATCGCGGTCGGGTTTAATAATGGGTTGGCGGATGGCATCGCAAGCCATGTGAGGTTCGGAGATGGGCCGATCAAGCAATGAGATGGCATCGAATCGTTCCAGATACGTAGTGTCTGGTAGTATCAGATCGGCAAAATCGACGGTTTCGGAATGAAACGCATCCGCGCACACAATAAATGGAATTTTGTATTGCCCATCCGCTTCTTTGGCTTTGAGCATCTCCATCGTTTGTGCGGTGTTCATGCTCGAGTTCCACGCCATATTCGCCATAAACAGTATGAGCGTATCGATGGCGTAAGGGTCAGCATTAACGGCATTCTTGATGACCATATGCATCAGGCCGTGGTTGGCCAGCGGTGCGTCCCAAGAGAACGCTTTGTCTATGCGCAAGGGGTTGCCTTGGTCGTCAATGACTAAGTCTTCCGGTGAAGTAGGAAACCCCAGTGGTGGTGCGCTGAGTGGTGTGTTCGCGGTGCTGGTTTTGGCTGGCTTGATGGCCGGTGGAATATGCTTGGGGTAAGGTGGTTTGGCTAAGTGACCGCCAGGGCAGTCAATGGTGCCTAGCAAAGCTTGTAATAGATGAATGCCCCGACAAGTTTGAAATCCGTTGGAGTGGGCCGAGACTCCCCGCATCGCGTGCATCGACACGGGTCGGCCAATAAACGAGGCGTGTTGGCGTCCGGCCCAATCGACCCATGGCGTATGTACCTCTATGGTTTCCTCAAATGCCACATGAGCCATCTCTAGCGCAATGCGTTCGATGTCCTCGGCGGCAATACCGCACTGCGCGGCGGCGGCGTGTGGCGCATATTGTTTGTCGAGATACATCTCTACAATCAAGCTCATCGCGGTGCGTAAGGTCACACCCTCGGGACTTGTATACTCGCCAACTAAAGCGGGGTTTACGTCAGCCTGTAAGGCCGACGTTATGCCTTGCTGGATTTGGCACCAAAGTGTGGGATTACCCTCTGCGTCGCGGTATACAAGGCCATCGTTATTGCCGCCTGGGTTGTGAATAACGAGTTGTGGGGCATTGGTGTAACGAACTAGAAATTCTTCGTCAATTAAGCGCTCGCGTAACAACACATGCACCATCGCCAGTGCAAAAACGCCATCGGTGCCGGGCTTAATCGCCACCCATTCGTCTGCGATGGCTTGATACCCAGTGCGAACGGGGTTAACGGCCACAAACTTTGCGCCGCGCTTTTTCAGCTTTTCTAGACCTAACTTAATGGGGTTGGAAGCGTGGTCTTCGGCCACCCCCCACAGCATGAAATAGCGCGTAAGGTCCCAGTCTGGGTCGCCGAACTCCCAGAAGGAATAACCGGTGGTATAGAGTCCAGCCGCCGCCATGTTCACTGAACAAAAGCCGCCGTGGGCCGCCCAATTGATGGTGCCAAATTGACTCGCCCATAAACCTGTTAGGGCTTGCATTTGATCGCGCCCAGTAAAAAAGGCTAACTTTTTGGGGTCGGTGGCGCGAATGTGTTGTAAGCGCGCCGTTAGAATATCAAGAGCCTCTTCCCATGAGATGGCTTCAAATTCGCCAGCGCCCCGTTCGCTGCCAGGCTTGCGCCGCATCGGGTGCTGTAATTTAGCGGGCGAGTTTTGCTTCATAATGCCGGCATTGCCCTTGCCGCAGAGCACGCCCTTGTTAACAGGGTGGTTGCGATTGCCTTGGATAAAGCGTACCTGCTCGTTCTCTGTAGTCACCTTAATACCGCAACGGCACGCGCACATATAGCACGTGGTGTAGTGCGTTTCTTGGGCTGCGTGATTCTCAAACTGCGGCAGCTCAGAGGCGATCTCTGCGTAGGATTTGGGCATATCCACTGATTTAAGGGTGCTCGGTTAAGCATCAGTGTAATATCAAAAAACTATAAGTAAATACAATTTAGTTATATCTAACATACCACCATCGACCCAAATCAGACTAAGGGGTTAAATGTGGGAGGTGATTGGGGACAGCGTTAACTAAACTGAGTGTCGGGCCGCCATTGGTAACGAGCCAAGTCTATTTGGCCCTGCAAGCCAAACTCCACGCCTTCGTCCTCCAGCAATAACCGTTGTTCTTCAATACTGCCCGGCATACCGCGATGACTGATCGTACCTTGCGCGTTGATCACGCGGTGCCACGGTAGATTCAAGTGGGAAGGAGCGCGCGCAAGCACTTTACCCACATGCCGCGCATAATTGCGAAAGCCAGCAAGCTGAGCAATTTGCCCATACGTTGCCACGTGACCAGACGGGATGAGTTTGATCACTTCAATCGCACTGTGCTCGAAAGTAGCTGGTGCAGGTGTTTGCTCTTTCATTCTAGAAACATTGAGTAAAAAATAGTATTCGCAGATTGCACAGATTAACGCAGATTCAAGAGCAATAGATTCGATGGTGCACATGTCTAGCATAGTCCATAACAACCCCTAAAAATAATCTGCGCAAATCGGCGCTAATCTGCGGATTTTAAGTACTGCGAAAATCTGCGGATAGCTATGGTCGTTGATGCAGATGCAGCTTTATTCCAGGCTGCAAAATCTACCCGTTGCGTTAACATTGCCTAACGTTCACGTTTTCCGACGCAAATGCTTTCATAATAAGGGAACGATCCCCTCTAAGGGGGTATCACCCACTTTAACAAAACAATACTAATATTATGACTAAAACTAGAACAGCCCTAGGCCTTTCCAAGGTGGCGATCAGTTGCGTATGCGCGCTGACCGTTTTTGCGTGTACCCCCAGTGAAGACACCACCACCAACGAAGTAGCAACCGAAGCAGCAACCGAGGTAGTGGCCGTGGAAACTCCCACCACAGATAATCCGTTTATGCAGGCGTCCGAACTGTATATGCAGTTCCCAGCCTTTGACCAAATCGAGAATGCTGACTACATGCCTGCGTTTGAAGCCGGTATTGCCGAGCAAGCGGCCGAGATTGAGGTAATTGCCAACTCTGAAGAAGCCCCTACGTTTGAAAACACTTTCGTAGCAATGGAGCGCAGTGGCGTGATCTTAGATCGCGTAGCACGAGTGTTCTATGCGCTAGTATCCGCACATACCAATGACGAGATCAACGAAATTCGATCTGAATTGGCTCCTATACTCTCGGCGCACGGCGATGAGATATTGTTAAATCCAAAATTGTTTGCTCGCGTTAAAGCGGTGTACGAACAAGTTGATGAGCAAGGGTTAGATGCTGAATCGACCCGATTGGTAACCGAAACTTACAATAATTTTGTACTCGCCGGCGCACAGTTGTCTAGCGAAGACAAAGAAAAGCTCAAAGCGATGAATTCTGAGCTCGCGAGCTTAGGCGCGGAGTTCAGCAAAAAGGTGCTTGAAGAAGTCAACAACAAAGCAATTATTGTTGATTCGGCCGAAGAACTTGCTGGCATGAGCGATGTGCAGATTGCCTCAGCCCAAGAGGCCGCAAAAGCGCGTGAGCTTGAAGGCAAGTATGTGTTGCCTTTGCTCAACACCAGCCAGCAACCGCCGCTCGCGTCTTTAGAGAATCGTGAATTGCGTCAACGTATCTTAGATGTTTCGCTTAATCGTGGTAGCTCTGGTGGCGAAAACGATACGCGTGAGATCGTAAGCCGAGTGCTAACAATACGCGCTGAACGAGCGCAGCTACTGGGTTTTGAGAATCATGCCGCATACGCGCTAGTGAACCGAACTGCGCGAACTACGCAAGCGGTTAACGAGCGCTTAGCCACGCTTGCTCCATCGGCGGTGGCCAATGCCAAACGCGAAGCGGCTGAGCTACAAGCCTTAGTTGACGCCGAGGGCGGTGACTTTAAAGTAGGTGCGGCTGACTGGAATTTTTATGCCGAAAAACTCAAAGCGCAAAAGTTCAACTTTGATGAGGCGCAGCTCAAGCCTTATTTAGAAATGAACAACGTGTTGGTAAACGGTGTTTTTTATGCGGCGGAAAAAGTCTATGGCTTAACGTTTAAAAAGCGCGACGACCTACCGACTTACCATCCAGATGTACACGTTTGGGAAGTGTTTGATGCCGACGGTTCAACCCTTGCCCTGTTCGTAGAAGACTTTTACGCACGCGAATCAAAACGCGGCGGTGCATGGATGAACGCCTACGTGGGCCAGAACAAGTTGTTTGGAAACAAGCCCGTAGTGGCCAATCATTTGAACGTACCGAAACCACCTGAAGGTGAGCCAACGTTGCTGACATGGGATGAAGTAGAGACCATGTTCCACGAGTTCGGCCACGCGTTACACGGGATGTTCTCGGATGTTACCTACCCCACTTTTTCCGGAACGAGTGTGCCACGTGACTTTGTGGAATACCCTTCGCAAGTTAACGAGATGTGGGCGAACTGGCCAGACATATTGTCGAACTATGCCAAGCACTATGAAACCGGCGAGCCAATTCCCACTGATTTGTTGGATAAAGTACTTGCAAGCGAGCAGTTCAATCAAGGCTACAAAACAACCGAGTACCTAGCGGCTTCAATTCTTGATCAAGCTTTGCATCAGTTAAATCCAGATGAAGTACCTACTCCAGAACAAATTTTGGAGTTTGAAGCCAATGCGTTGGCCGCAGCGGGAGTAGCCATGGACGAAGTGCCACCGCGGTATCGCACTACTTACTTCTCGCACATCATGGGAGGCTATTCGGCCGGTTACTATTCCTATATCTGGAGTGAAGTATTAGATGCTGATTCTGTGGAGTGGTTTAAAGAAAACGGTGGAATGACTCGCGCGAACGGCGATCACTTTAGAGAAACATTGTTATCTAAAGGCGGCTCGGTGGATGCGATGACGCTCTTCCGAAACTTCCGAGGAGCAGAACCAAATATTGCGCCATTGTTGGAACGACGCGGGCTTAACGCTCAGTAGAAGCAACGCGCTTAAATTTGCGTCACTGCAAAGGGCTTGGTCAATAATTTGATCAAGCCCTTTTTTTATATGGCTTACTCGCTTTTTCTCACGCCTTGACTGAATCAACCTAGCTATCCACAGATTACGTGTAACTCCGCAGATTAACGCAGAACGTAAAATCCGCAGATTAACGCCGATTTGCGCAGATTATTTTTTGAGGGGTTCAGAGCTAGGACTTTGTTGGACGTTCGCGTGGTCAAATCTATATCCTTTTAATCTGCGTTAATCTGTGAAATCTGCGGATAATACTTTTTTAGAGGACTCTAATCACATCGCGATAACTATCCGCAGATTACGCCTATATCCGCGAATAATCCCCTCATCAGTTTTCGTTCGTGCAATCTGCGGAGCACCGTAAAATAGCTTACCCTAACGCCGACCTACAGCTTTGCTGATAACATGTCTCACTGTTTGCAGGGCCGATGCGCAGGCAGAGTTGGTTGCAGATGTGCTGCTGGCCGCCTCGGAATCGTCCTTTCGTAACTCGCATACCGCCCACAGCATTAAACTCACGGCCACGGCGTAACCGAAAAAGTCATTTTTTATGTGTTGTACTAAGACTGTGTGTTCGTGAGCATGAGCCATTAGGGGCAGCAGACACAACGTTGCAACGATGGTGATTTTGGTGGGTGTTTGCATAATCGGGGAACGGGGTTTGTTTACTATCGGGGGTCGAATAGAGACAATGACTAAAATATAGCAACGGCCTGTGAAACAGGATGTGACGGTCTCGACGTTGCAATCATTAAATGCACTCTTATAGAAACATCAATGAAGATCATTCAAAGACTTAACCTAGCGACGGTTTATGCAAATGCAAGTCGCATCGCGTGCAAAGCTAGTGTCATCAAACTGGTCTGCACGGTACTGCTTGTATTGAGCACCGCTAATAGTTATGCGGTGGATCGAGTCAACGGCGAACAATTTGCTCAGCGCTCACCTGTGTTGGCAAGTAATGCAATGGCGGCCACGTCACAACCCTTGGCAACCCAAGTCGCCCTTGATGTAATGCAACAGGGCGGTAATGCGATTGACGCGGCCATTGCGGCTAATGCAGTGCTCGGTCTGGTTGAGCCCACCGGTAACGGGATTGGTGGCGATCTCTACGCCATTATTTGGGACGCCAAAACGAGCAAGCTTTACGGGTTGAATGCCTCAGGCAAGTCTCCGCAGTCGCTTACTCGCGAGTGGTTTATCGAGCAAGGCTACACAACTATTCCGCAGCGTGGGCCGCTACCCGTATCGGTGCCAGGTACGGTCGATGGCTGGTTTGAAATGCACGAGCGATTTGGTGAACTGCCCATGGCCGAGGTGTTGCAGCCTGCGATTAATTACGCTAACGAAGGATTTCCAGTAACTCAGTACATTGCGTATCTGTGGGATATCTACGTACCAATCTTAGGTAAGTGGCCAGGCTTTATTGAGCAATTAACGCTTGATGGTCGTGCGCCGCGCGAAGGGGATATCTGGAAGAACCCAAATTTGGCCAATACTCTTACGCAGATAGCGGAGGGTGGCCGCGATGCGTTTTATAAAGGTGACATCGCTAAAACCATTGCCAGCTATATGCAAGACAACGGCGGCTTTCTAGATTATCAAGACCTCGCGACCCACACCAGCAAGTGGGTGGAACCCGTTAGTGCTAACTATCGCGGCTACGATGTGTGGGAGCTACCACCTAATGGCCAAGGCATAGCCGCCCTGCAGATGCTCAATATGCTAGAGTTATACGATCTCAGCAGTATGGGGCGTGACTCGGCTGAGTTCGTACATTTGTTTACCGAGATTAAAAAGATTGTGTTTGAGGATCGGGCCAAATACTACGCCGACTCCGAATTTAATCAAATTCCTGTACAACAGCTCATCTCTAAAGGGTATGCTAAAGAGCGCGCCAAGCTCATTAATTTGGACAAGGCCGCCACCGAACTTCCGGCGGGCGACCCCAAATTAGAGAGCGGCGACACCATTTATCTCACCACCGCTGACGCCCAAGGCAATATGGTATCGCTCATCCAGAGTAATTACCGCGGCATGGGCTCGGGCATGACTCCGCCGGGTTTAGGCTTTATCCTGCAAAACCGTGGTGAGATGTTCGCACTCCAGCCGGACCACTATAATAGCTATGCCCCTGGCAAGCGCCCGTTTCATACAATTATTCCCGCGTTTGTAACCAAGCAGGGTAAGCCGTGGATGAGCTTCGGTTTAATGGGCGGCGGTATGCAACCGCAGGGGCACGCACAAATATTGGTAAATATGATCGATTTTGGTTTAAACATTCAAGAAGCGGGCGATGCACCGCGTATTCACCACACGGGTTCGTCGCAACCTACTGGCGAGGTGATGCGCGATGGCGGGGTGCTTAACCTAGAATCACAATTTCCATACGCAACCATCCGAGAATTAATGCGCCGTGGGCACAAAATTCAATATGCCAACGGGCCATACGGTGGTTATCAAGCAATCATGCGCGCTCCTAATAACGTTTATTGGGGCGCCACAGAATCGCGCAAAGATGGCAGCGCAGCGGGGTATTAAAACAACGTGACTATTCCTATTACAGAACCATTATTTTCAGAAGCGTGCGAGCGCAACAAAGCGCCCATATTGAGTGTGCTAGAGCGTTTTTTGACTAAAGAGATGTCGGTGCTCGAGGTAGGCTCAGGCACCGGCCAACATGCACAATATTTTGCCGAGCGGTTACCGCACGTAACTTGGCAAACAGCAGATCATAATATCTATTATGGCGATTTAGCTGAGCGCGTGATGGAGGCTGATCTGGAGAACTTGTTGGCACCGTTTCAATTAGACGTAAACGATCGCGCTTGGTTGGCTGAGGGCGCAAAGGTGGTTATGTACGATGCGGTCTTTACCGCGAATACGCTGCACATAATGAATGTAGATACCGTTGAGAACCTTTTTAAAGGCTTGCCAAGCAATACTCGCGAGCGTGCTCTATTAGTCGTCTACGGCCCATTTTCGTATGCAGGCGAATTTACCAGTGAGAGCAATGCCGAGTTTGATCGCGCTTTGCGAAGTCGCGGTGTTGGCAGTGCCATTCGCGATGCGCACTGGATTCATGAGCTCGCCGAACTTGTTGGCTTTGTGTTGCTCGAAGACATTACGATGCCGGCTAACAATCAGTGTTTGGTGTATCAACGCAATTATTAAGCTGCCAGTCGTAGGAATAGCGTATTCGTAAATCGTTTTGTTGAATCGCTTGCACCTGCTCAGGTGGTAAGCGTTTAGCGATATAGTCCACCACTTCGCTTTCACTGTTACCAAAATCTTGCGCATACCATTCAAAGATCGATGAGAGCGTCAGCCGTCCATCGTCTACCGAGACCGCGCGCGGATGCACTAAAAACTCTCGTTCGGCCGTGTCGAGCAGAGTGGCATAATTAGTAGCAGTAAGCGCCGTGGGCATTAGATTAGGACAGCCAACACTAGCGCAATTCACTATAAAGTGAATGCGCGGGTCCTGCCAAATAGGCCGCAATATGCGGTGCTCAATATCATTAAGTGTTACATCTTGCCCTGCAATCTTGAGAACAGGATCGTTCCATGGCCCAAACGAGAAAAAACCCTTACCCGTGTCGCGAATGGACTCAACTGGGTAGGCTTGCACAATGACGCGTACGGTGGCGGCATTATATAAATTCACCCAGTAGGCAAATTGCTCGTCTTTACTAAGGCTGCGCGGATCAAATGCTTCTAAAGCCGCGATGTAGCGTGTAAGCGTTTGTGCGGCATCGCTGCTCGACAGCGCGCCGTAGCGCACACGGTTTACGCCAGGCGCATCGCCCACCACTAAATACTCATCCAATATCTGTTGCCATAAGCTGTGGTCTACAGATTGTGCGGGCTGCATATCGGCTGCAGACTCAGCCCAAAATGCCCACAAGTCCGCTTTAGGTGCGGCTAGCACAGGTCCGGCCCAAGTAAAGGGCACACAACAAATAACCAAATTTAAGAACAAGTGTACCGATATGCGTGTAGAAAAAGAGCGCATTAAATCGGGCGCTCATAGGTTTGAGTGGCATTGGGGTAGGTGGCAGGAATTAAAAGCGCTCTATTTAAAGTCATTCTCTTTGGCCGCCGTGGCGTACATCTTATTGGCTATTTTCAGTAATAGGTTTGGAAACCAGCGTTTAATCTTCAGCGCCCACATTTCCATGCCTTTGCCCACGGCAATTTCTGGCACGCCACGCTCCATCTTGCGAATAATCACTTCGGCGCAGTCTTCGGGCGACATTCCAGCATTAATATTGGTGTCGGTTTTGCCAAACGCTTGGCCGTCGCCAGTGAGCGCGTTTTCGGAAATGCTGGTGCGAATAAACCCCGGGGTGATGGTAGTTACTTCAATGTTCTTGTGCGCCACTTCGGTACGCAGCGCATCAAAGAAGCCCATGACGGCGTGTTTGGCGGCGCAATAGCCAGTGCGAAACGGCGCGCCCACTTTACCGGCTACCGAGGCGGTTATGGCTACATGCCCAAAGCCTTGTTCAATCATCAACGGCACGACCACTTTACTTAAAGCTATCTGCCCAAACACATCCACCTCGAATAGCTTGCGGTAGGTGTCCATTGTAGTGGTTAAAAAGCTTGAGCGCTGCGAGATACCTGCGTTATTGATCAGCAGATCGACTTGGCCAAACGTATACCACGCGGCTTTAGCTTTACTCGCCAGGTTGGCTTCGTCAGTAACATCAAGCGTAAGCGCTACGGCATCGCTATTTTCGCTGCCCAGAGATTTACATTTTTGTGCGAGCGCTTCGAGCTTGTCGGTGCTGCGCGCACTTAAGATTAACTTGGCACCCCGTTGCGCAAACGCAATAGCTAGTGCCTCGCCAATACCGCTGGAGGCGCCTGTGATCCAGACAACTTGTTTATCGAAATTTTTTCGTTGGTTCATAGACTGTACTCCTTGAATAGATCCTGTTGTAAAGATTCTTGTTGTTTTGGCTTTGACCAATAGCTAGTCATTGTCTTTTTTAGGGAAGTTGAACTCAAGTACTTTGTGCTCGGCAGGCGGATATTCATGCGGTGCGGTTAGCAATGCTTGCCAACTTTGAATCTTGCACTCCAGCACTAAAAAAGCAGCCGTGGGCATATTATGCAAATTGGCAGTCGAAAGACTATTGGCGGCTGACGTCATCGCTGGGTTATGTCCCACCACCGCAACACAATCGAGTTCATCGGGCAAGGCAAGAAGCTCGTTCAGCAAAGTGGTTGCCGAAAACGTATACAGCGCCTCTTTTTTGTTAACCCGACAGTTGCACTGTTCGCCAATCACCTTGGCATAGTCGCGTGCGCGCACGGCAGGGCTGGTGAACACGGCTTGCAGGTTCAACTTAAAGTGCGCGAGCGTATCGTGTAAACGCGCAGCCATTACCGGCATGTCTTGTTTACCGCGATTGCTTAGCTTGCGTTCATGATCTTGCGCATGCGGATCATCCCAACTGGATTTGGCATGGCGCACTAAAATTAAGTGTTTCACAGACGGCCCCGATAAATTAAAACGCTTATCATACGCCTTTCGCTGTGAGAAAAAGAAAAGCCTCGGACTGATGATCGAAGTCCGAGGCTTAGGGCATCCTTGCGAGCACGAGGCTCCTAACGCTCCGTATAAAAGGTGGTTGTAATCGAGGAGTGACTAACCAACCAAGCGGTTAGGCGTGCGCTTTACGCAAACATTACCGCGCCTATTAGTAAGACGTAAGTTAGCGCCATTTAGATTCAGGATAAGGGGTGTTTAAGCTTAACCTTATGTAATATCCTTGGCTCGTTCTGGCTTACTCAACGAATTATTGTGTCTCAATCACGCGCTACTATTTTTGCTCTGCTTGCTGTGTTGTGCTGGTCTACGGTGGCCACGGCCTTCAAACTCAGTTTGGCGCATCTAACGCCCATGCAGCTTATTTTTGTGGCCAGTGTGAGCGCCTTGCTATTTATGCTCGCGTTGCTCAGCTATCAGGGCCGCTTGGCGCAATTATTCGCGCAGAGTCGCACTACGTATGCTCGGTCGATGGGTTTTGCCCTGCTTAACCCCGTGCTGTATTACATTGTGTTGTTCTACGCGTATGCGCAACTGCCCGCGCAAGAAGCGCAGGCGCTTAACTATAGTTGGGCGATCGTTCTAACCTTAATGGCCGTACCCATTTTAGGGCATCGACTGGGTCGTTTTGATGTGCTGGCCGCGCTAGTGTGTTATTTCGGGGTGTTGGTCATTGCCACGCGCGGCGATGTTTGGGCGCTTAATTTTAGCAACGGTTTTGGTGTGTCGATGGCGTTGCTCAGCACCTTGATTTGGTCGAGTTACTGGATTTTAAGTCGCCAAGATACGCGCGAACCCATTTTGGGCCTTACGCTCAATTTTCTGTTTGCCTTGCCCATGCTCCTCTTTATCTTATGGTGGAGTGGTGATCTTGCCACGCTCAACTCTAAGATAGCCCTGCAAGGTTGGCTGGGTGGTGTTTATGTGGGTTTGGTAGAAATTGGGCTAGGTTTTGTGTTTTGGCTGTACGCTATGAAGTTAGCGACCAACACGTCAAGAGTGGCCAATTTAATCTTTTTGGCACCGTTTTTGTCGCTGTTTTTTATTGCCACTTTTCTTAACGAAACCATCTACTCAAGCACTTTGGTGGGCTTAGGTTTTATTATTCTAGGCTTGGCCATTCAACAAAAGCTGGGGATTCAACTTGATGAATAAGAACGATTCAATCGACACCCAATTGGTGAATGCGGGTCGCGACAAAGCGTATACCGGCAACGCGATAAACCCCAAAATTGTGCGTGCCTCTACGCTCGTGTTTGATTCAGTAGCGGCGATGCGCGAAGCCGGTAAGCATCGCGGCGACCGCATTGAATATTATGGGCGCCGTGGCACCAGTACTACGTTTGCTTTTGAACAGGCCATGTGCGAGTTCGAACAGGCTCAGGGTTGCTTTATTTACCCGAGTGGCACGAGCGCGCTCACTACTGCTTTGCTGGCCTTTCTTAACCCAGGTGATCACTTGTTGATGGTAGACACCGCCTACGAACCAACGCGCGATTTTGCGTCGGGCACTTTGCGCGACAAAGGCGTGGAGCTGAGTTTTTATGACCCCGTGAACACCGACGGTATTGCGGCGCTGATTAAGCCCAACACGCGCGTAATATTTATGGAGTCGCCCGGCAGTTTAACCATGGAAGTGCAGGACATACCTAAGATTGTAGAAATGGCTACCGCGCACAACATCGTCACCATTCTGGATAATACCTACGCAACGGCTTATAACTTTATGCCCATCGCCGCAGGGGTGGATGTAAGCGTGCAGTCGGCTACTAAATATATTTGCGGGCACTCTGATGTGATGCTGGGGGTTAGTTGCGCCAATGCAAGAGCTTGGCCGAAATTACAAAAGACCAGTGCACAATTAGGTTTGTGTGCGGGTGTAGACGACGTCTATACGGCACTACGTGGCTTGCGCACTTTAAGCATTCGCTTGCGCCAACACAGCGACAATGCGTTGCAGGTAGCGCAGTGGTTAGCCGCGCGCAGCGAGGTAGACCATGTGCGCCATCCAGCACTTGCAACGTGTCCTGGGTACGCATTTTTTAAGCGCGATTTTAATGGGGGTAATGGGCTATTCGCGTTTGTACTGAACGATGCCCAACCTCAGGCCATTGCCGCCATGCTGGACGGCTATCGGCATTTTAAGCTGGGCTTTTCCTGGGGCGGTTACGAAAGCCTCGTGTTGCATGCGCACGGTTTGCAACAGCGGCAATTCCCAACGCTGCGTAACAATCAAGCGGTGATCCGCTTACACATTGGCTTGGAGTCGGTGGACGATTTGCTCGAAGACCTCAATGACGGTTTCGAGCGATTCAACGCCGCCAGCTAGTTGCAAGCCGTTACCCTTCGAGTTCTTCCCAACGCGCGTAGGCGGCATTGAGTTGCTCTTGTGCCGCGGCGACCGCTTCGGCATGTTCGGCAATCACTTGCGGGGATTGTGCGTAAAAATTGGGGTCGTTCATCTCGCTCGCTTTGGTTTCGAGCAGGCGCTCGAGGCGTTCGATTAATGCCGGTAGCTCTTGCAGTTCACGTTGCAGCTTATAGCTCAATTTCTTCGCTTTGGGTGCGGGCGTGGTGCTCACGGTTGGCATGATGGCCGCGCTGGGCTCAGCCTTTTTATTTTTTTGATTAGGGTTTAGATCCCTGCGCTGCTCTAACCAGTCGCTGTAACCGCCCACATATTCGTTTACCACGCCATTGCCTTCAAACGCTAATGTGCTGGTCACGATATTGTCCAAAAATGCGCGGTCATGGCTGGCCAGTAACAAAGTGCCCTCAAAGTCCATAAGGATTTGCTCTAGTAGCTCTAGCGTTTCGTAATCCAGATCGTTGGTGGGTTCGTCTAGCACCAGTACATTAAACGGCTGCGTAAACAGTTTTGCCAACATCACCCGATTACGTTCGCCGCCCGACAACTTAGCCGCTGGTGCGCGTGCTCGTGCAGGCGTAAATAAAAAGTCCTGCAGGTAGCCCAAAATGTGTTTGCGCTGACCGTTGATAGTAATTTCGGTTTCGCCCGATACATTGTCTTGCACACTAAGGTCGTCGCGAATATCGCCGCGATATTGATCTAAATACGCAATTTGCAGATTAGTGCCGAGTTTTACTTTGCCCGAGGTTGGCGCCAGTTCACCCGTGAGCACTTTAATTAGTGTTGACTTGCCGCAGCCATTGGGGCCGATCAGGCCAATGCGGTCTCCACGAATTACGCGCAAATCCAGCGATTCAATAACCGTGTTGTCGTTAAAGGTTACGTTTAAACCCTCGGCCTCGATCACTACTTTGCCCGATTGGCTGCCCTGATTGAGCGACAAGTTGGCGGTGCCTTGGCGTTCGCGTCGTTGGCGGCGCTCGTCGCGCATTTGCTTTAGGGCCCGTACGCGTCCTTCGTTGCGGGTGCGGCGTGCCTGAATGCCTTTGCGAATCCATACTTCTTCTTCTGCTAGGCGTTTATCAAATTTTCGATTGTGGCGGTCTTCTTCTTCAAGCGCTTTGCGTTTGAGTTCCAGATAGGTTGCGTAGTTGCCCACATAATTGCTTACATAGCCGCGATCAAGTTCAACAATGCGAGTGCATAGCGAGTCGATAAATGAACGGTCGTGCGACACAATAATAATCGCGCAATGCATACCTTTAAGCAGATTTTCGAGCCAAAGGATGGTGTCGATATCAAGATGGTTGGTGGGCTCGTCGAGCAATAAAATACTCGGGTCGCAGACCAAAGCCTGTGCCATGAGCACGCGGCGCTTTAGCCCGCCCGATAGATCGTCAAAACGCTGTTCTGGATTCAAATTGAACTTAGAGCACAGCATCTTAACGCGTTGATCCACTGGCCAGCCGTCCAAGTCGGTTAACTGATTGATGAGTGTTTCGCTATTTGCAGGGTTGTCGTACAGCTCGGCCAGTACGGCACCTACGCGAGTATCGCCTCGCGCCACCATGCCCGCCACACTACAGGCTTTGTCGTGCGGTACTTCCTGCATCAAGCGGCTAACCACCGTGCCTTGTTGCACTTGCATTTCGCCACCATCGATCAACACCGTGCCCTCAATCACTTTGAGCAGTGTAGACTTGCCAGCGC
>CAYOXK010000006.1:57602-64463 GCA_964407915.1 uncultured Gammaproteobacteria bacterium | reverse complement strand
TGTAGGTCGAACGCATACAAGGAAATTTCCGCATAAGGTGAAAATAGCTTGGGGCACGCGCATAGCATGGCCGTAGCGCCTGCAGAATCGAGCATGCTCAGTTCATCACACACACCAATGTAGTCGCGTTGCCACGCTAAAAATTGGCTTAAATCCAAATTCGCAAAGTCGACCAAATCGCGCTCGCTGAGTTGCCAATCGAGACACGTTTGCCGCGCCGCTTGGGCCGCCTTGGCCGTTTGCATAACGTTGAGCAGCCGTAACTCATCCTCTTGGCGCTTAGCGGCATTTAACACTCGCTCCCACAACACTAAACTTTGTGGGCCAGTTAACAAACTCACATTGGCAAGGGAGGCATGTTTAGTTTGATTGAGAACCCACAGCTCTTGTACAAAGTCAGACCAAGTAATAATAACGGGAGGTAGCCAAGCCGTGCGGCCCGCTGCAAGCTGCGCTACGTGATGTTCTTCAAGCAAGATATTGGCAAGACTGCGAGTAGGAACGAGCAGTGCACTGCGCGCTTGCAGTGCATGTGACTCAAGGGGACGAGGTTCTGATGATGTGGGCATCGTGCGAGTTTAACAGCTCAAAAAGACGCTTCGAGCAAGAATTCTGCTTATGCGCACAAAAAAGCAGAATCCGCTGATTAAAAACGAAAATAGAATCCGCAGATTTCACAGATTAACGCAGATTAACGGACTATTGATTCGAAGGTGCAAATATCTAGCACAGTCCAAAACAACCCTTAAAATAATCTGCGTAAATCGGCGTTAATCTGCGGATAATCATTTTGCGTTAATCTGTGGCGAGCGGCGTTAATCTGCGGATCGTCATACAGGCACTAACACTATCCACCATAAAAAAAGCGGCTCATCGCCGCTTTTTTTTGGAGCTAGGAAGCATGTGCCTCCCAAAGATCATTCTGCTCTTTAATTAAGCCCTGCCATATAAGCAGACAGCTCTTTAATTTGCTGCTCTGACAAGCCGAAAGCGATGTCATACATGATGCCGTTGTAACCAACACGTTCGCCCTTTTTGTATGCAAGTAATTGCTGCTCTAAATACTCTTTATGTTGGGCAGAAACCCGTGGGTAATTCTTGGGGATGCCATGCCCACTGGGGCCATGACAACTCATGCAGGCCGAAATGCCCCGTTCTTGATATCCACCACGATAAATTTTCTCGCCAGCTTCAGCCAGTTTCAAATCTTCTTCGCTTAGGGTGGAACTCACTTGCGCTGGCAACGAAGCATAGTACGCGTCCAGATCGTCCATATCTTCCTGACTCAAATTGATCGACTGACCCAGCATAATGGCATTCTTACGAATACCCGCTTTATAGTCAGCCAATTGGCCGCTGATGTACCCAGGCACCTGACCCGCCAAATTTGGATATAGCGGGACTGCGCTAATGCCTTCAGCACCATGGCAAGCAGCACAGGTTGCTGACTTAGCCTTACCGGCTTCGGCATCGCCCATGGCAAACAAAGGTGAAACAACCATTGGGGTGCAAAGGATGCTGGATACAAGGAGCAGTTTTTTAAGCATTAGAGCCTCCACTTAGAGCTCAATAAATAGGCATAAATTTTGTGGCGTTTTATAGCACGTCAGCGACATTGTCACAAGTAAACTCACACCCTTAAAGCATATGTCAGTACGCGCATTCGTGCACAAGAAGCCGCTTCTAAGTGCGCTTAGTTGGTACAATAGTACCAGTTATTCATCCAAGCGATGCTCACATGTCTGAATCCGATAATTTACCCAGCATTCTTATGCACCCCGAATTTATTCTAGGGGCGGCAAAGCCAGCTCAGTTCCCCAAAGATGCCGTAAAAGAAGTAGCGTTTGCTGGTCGTTCTAACGTGGGCAAATCAAGCGCTATTAATGCCTTGACCAACCGCAAAAAGCTGGCCCGCACAAGCAAGATTCCAGGGCGCACTCAGCAAATTAATTTTTTCTCATTGAGCGAGTCAGCGCGCTTAGTTGACCTACCCGGCTACGGCTTTGCGCAGGTGCCACTCGCGGTCAAAAAAAGTTGGGAACAAACTATTCACGACTATTTGGCAAACCGCGACAATCTAGTGGTGCTCGTACTGCTTATGGATATCCGTCACCCCATGACCGATCTCGATGTGCAAATGCTTAATTGGGCGTTTGATTCAAGCTTACCCACGCAGATCTTGCTGACCAAAGCCGACAAACTCAGCACCAATAAGGCGCGCTCGGCGCAGTTGGGCGTTGAGCGGGAACTTCAAGAAAAATACGCGGGCGCTGACGACATTTTCGCGGTTGAGCTGTTTTCGTCATTAAGCGGTATGGGCGTACGAGAGCTGCGTAAACAAATGAGTGAGTGGTTGGCTTAATTCTCAAACACGATTTGCCATCGCCCGTTGGCGGTTCGTTGCCAGTACTGCACTTTATCGCTCATGTCTGCATGGTTATTGCTTAGATACGCCTGCTTGAAGTAAGCAACAACCATCTCGGTCTCTCCCGGATACTCAAACAAGCCCTCCAACTCTACTTGCACCTGCACAAACGTTTTGGTTCGATTGGCTTGTTTTTTGCGCTCAGCCCATTGCGCAAATCCTCCGGATCCAATGTGTAGTCCATCTTCAGCATAAAAATCTAGGTACTTAGCCATATCAAGACTCTCCCAAGCCTTGCGCCAGGCCTCAATCGAAGCACGCAGCTCAGCTTGCGTCGCATTGAGCGCTTGCGGTTGTACCCAATTCACACGCTCGGCCAACACCACAGGAGTTTGCTCGCCAACATCAATAAATTGCTGGATGTGTTCAAAGTCGTCATTGCTCAACACAAAACAACCCTCACTTGCCCAAGGTGCACGCGCGTAGGTATTAGAGGGTGTGCCGTGCAACCATATGCCATACCCCGTGCGCCGTTTAGCTTTATCCAGATAATTAGGGTAATCAACCGGAAACGCGCCGCTGCCATACAAATCGGGCAACGTGTCAGGGTGAATCCAGCGCGTAACCCGATACACCCCAATTGGCGTTTTATTGTCGCCTTCTAAGCGCTTGCCGTAGCCTTGCGAGCCCACGGTTAAATAGTAATCACTAACTAGCTCGGCGCGGCCCTCAACATTACGATAAACATACAAACGAGCACGCTCCATATCGGCAACCAAAACATGTTTATGGTTACCCAGATGGAGCAGCGCCGATGGCACTCGGCTATGCGTCTGCTGACCAAACTCTGAGCGTGTATGCAGCCAGCGCAGTTGCAGTTGCTGGCGTAAGCCGTCTAGATCAAGCTCACCGCGCGCCGAAGGTGTGGCAATGGGCGCAGCGTCAGGCATCGACTGCGGGAGAGTGGCAACCATGTCTACTGTAGGGCTGTCGCCATTCACGGTCCCTTGAATTTGTGCACGTAAGCGTTGCCCAACCAGACTTTTAGGGAAAACGACCAGATGTGCATTAACCTCTGACAACGCGGCGTTCAAATCGCCTTGTTGAACGCGCTCCACAACACCTAAGAGTTGGTCCTCATACAGTCCACCATCGAGGTTAGCATGGTTGCCGCGCAGCGAGGTCGGCAACGACTCCTTGGCGGGTACTAGCGGCGCTATAATCGCAGGCGCAGGCCTTATCAATTGCGCTTCCTGCACAGTGGCTGGCACTTGAACGTCTTTAGGTATAACCGACGTTGCTACAGCCGGAGTCTCGGTCGGTTGTGAGAACATCCACCACAGTAAGATCGCTGCCAAGCTCAGACAAAGTGCAATCAGCCCATTAAAGGCAAGGCGACGCCTAGCCCGATGAGATTCGAGCACACGCTGTGATTTAGAAGAACGGTTAGAATGCAAAATCAGGGCCTACATGATGTGCGCATCGTTGCAGTGAGCGAGGCTATCTGCGCACTAGACAGACCGATACAATTGTTACATGGAATCGCTAACGAATCCGTTAATGTGCGGCCGACCAGTTGGCGGCGCTGGCTGCCTCAACAATAAGAGGAACACGCAGCGTTACCACCTCTTGCATCAGCGCTGTTAAGCGCTCGATAACAGTCTCCACCGCTTCATTGGGCACTTCCAACACCAACTCATCGTGCACCTGCATAATCATTTGCACGTCTAAGTCTTGCTCCGCCAGCCAGGCGTCTACCACAATCATTGCGCGCTTAATAATATCCGCCGCACTGCCTTGCATGGGCGCGTTTATCGCCGTGCGCTCCGCGTACTGGCGCATATTATGGTTGCGCGAATTAATGTCGGGAAGATACAAGCGGCGGCCAAAAATGGTTTCGACATAGCCTGATTCATGCGCAGCTTCACGGGTAGTATCCATATAGCGCTTAACGCCTGGATAACGGGCAAAATATTGGTCAATGTAGTTTTGCGCTTCCTTGCGTTCAACGTTGAGTTGGCGCGCGAGCCCAAAAGCCGACATGCCATAAATTAAACCAAAATTAACCGCTTTCGCATAACGCCGCTGTTCGCTGCCAACCTCAGCCAACGGCATAGAAAAAATTTCTGCGGCCGTTGCGCTGTGAATGTCGAGCTGGTTGTTAAAAGCATTCACGAGCGCTTCGTCGCCTGATAGATGCGCCATAATTCGCAACTCGATTTGTGAATAATCCGCCGCCACCAAGGATCGACCTTTGGGGGCAATAAAGGCTTCGCGTATGCGCCGACCCTCGGCGGTGCGAATCGGAATATTTTGCAAGTTAGGATCACTTGACGACAACCGGCCGGTTGCTGCAACGGCCTGATGATAAGAGGTATGCACACGCCCCGTTCGCGGGTTAATCATGGTCGGCAGTTTATCGGTGTAAGTAGATTTGAGTTTACCCAGGCCTCGATGCTGCAAAATGGCCCGCGGAAGCTCATGCTCTAACGCCAGTTCTTGCAGCGCGTCTTCGGCGGTCGATGGCGCCCCTTTGGGAGTTTTGCGCAAAACCGGCAGACCCATTTCGTCGTAGAGTATTTCTTGAATCTGCTTGGGCGAAGCCATGTTGAACTCACGGCCAACCAATTCGTACGCCGTGTGCTCGATCTCCAGCATGCTTTTCGCTAGCTCTTGGCTCTGCCTTAACAGCATCGTATCGTCAATCAATACGCCGTTATCCTCAATTTTAGATAACACTTTTATAAGAGGCTGTTCGAGTTCGTTATAGACCCGATGCAATGCCGGATTTTGTATCAGTGTGGGCATCAATTGATGGTGCAAACGCAAAGTAATATCGGCGTCTTCGGCCGCATAGTGTCCGGCTTGCTCAAGATTTACTTGATCAAACGTGATTTGATTGCGGCCTTTACCGGCCACCTCGGTGTATGCAACGGGTTGGTGGCCGAGATGAATGAGCGACAAAGAGTCCATATCATGCCGATTGCTCACACTGTCGATTACATACGATTCGAGCATCGTGTCAAATAATCCGCCTTGCACATTGATTTGGTAATTCGCCAAAACGGAAATATCGTATTTTAAGTTTTGCCCAATCTTGGGTAAATCTGGGTCCTCCAAGAGCGGCTTTAACTTTGCGAGCACATAGTCAATATTTAATTGCTCGGGGGCACCCATATAACGGTGCCCTACTGGCACATAGGCGGCATGCCCTACCTCACACGCAAAGGACACCCCTACCAACTCTGCTTGCTGTGCCGACAAGCTGGTGGTTTCGGTATCAAAAGCAAAAGCCGGCGACGCTGCTAAGCGATCCACCCATTGCTCAAACGTTGCTTGGTCTAACACCAACTCGTAGTTGCCCGTAGCGAACGGCGTATTAGTAGTCGCAACCGCTTGATTGCTTTGCTCACCGAGCTCGGCTAACCATTTTTTAAACTGTAAAGTTTGATAAATTTCAATGAGTGTCGTAGAGTCTTGCGCGCTCATTTTGGCGTCCGCTAAAGGCGGATCTACAGTGAGTTCGCTACGCACCGTCACCAAATCCTTAGAGAGCGGTAACTGCGGAATAAATTCGCGAAAACTTTCACCGACCTTACCGCCTATGTCATCGGCATGCGCCACAATTTCGTCGAGGCTACCATATTCTTCTAGCCATTTAACCGCGGTCTTGGGCCCTACTTTGGGTACTCCTGGAACATTATCCGAACTGTCCCCCATAAGCGTTAATAAGTCGATCATTTGATCAGGCCGTACACCATATTTGGCCACCACGCCAGCCTCATCAATAATCACTTTTTTCATCGTATCGATGAGGTGCACTTGCGCATTCACAATCTGGGCTAGATCTTTGTCGCTACTGGCTACCAGCACCGTTTGGCCGTTCTGTGTGGCTTGCTTAGCGTAGGTAGCAATCACATCATCGGCCTCAACATCTTGCATGGCAATCAGGGGTATACCCAGCGCTCTTACGCCACGATGAATAAACTCGATTTGACTGCGTAACTCGTCAGGCATCGGCGGCCGATTCGCTTTGTATGCGGGGTATAGATCGTTACGGAAGGTTTTGCCTTTAGCATCAAAAATCGCCACGATGTTCGCTTTTGGATACTCGTTCATGAGGCTTTTAACCATATTCATGAGTCCAAAAACAGCGCCCGTGGGCTGGCCATCAGCCGTTTGCATACGCTTTAGTTGCGGCACAAAAAACGCGCGAAACATGTAAGACGAGCCGTCAATAAGAATATGGTCGGGCGATTTCATAGCGGCCTATGGCGTGTTAAACGGGGTGGGTTCGGCTCGCATAATAACACGGGCTTCTGGAAGGCAAGTAGCGTGCAAATAGTGCTTGGATGGACTTGCAAAGTATTATCCGCAGATTGCACAGATTAACGCAGATTAAAGGGGAATTAATTTGACGGTGCCAATGTTTAGCACAGTCCCAAATAACCCTTAAAACAATCTGCGTAAATCGGCGTTAATCTGCGGATTTTCTG
>CAYOXK010000006.1:0-57502 GCA_964407915.1 uncultured Gammaproteobacteria bacterium | reverse complement strand
ATCTGCGTTGATCTGCGTTGATCTGCGTTGATCTGCGTTGATCTGCGTTGATCTGCGTTGATCTGTGCAGATCGACGCAGCCTGCGGCCAGCTACCTACACGAGCGCTGCGAATCCTTAATATCTACCTCGAATTGGCACCTTATCTAAAATTTTAAAAATTAACCGTTACAACGCCCTGTTGCAGGTCTAGAATAAAAGCTAACTTCAAACCTTTCTGGAAATTCCCCTTGGGTGATGCATGAACAATCTATCGAGCTTCAAACTGAGCACTTTGCGTTTAGCGGCTACACTCCAAGGCTCATTGCCCAAGATTGCAAAGCGATTGGTGCAGCTAGGTACGATCGCAAGCATGCTCACCCTATCAGCGTTGGCACAAACCGAAACGGACGCAGACTACGATGTGGCGCAACCACCCACCGTAGAACGCTCAGTTGAAGAAAATGGCAAATCAGAACAACCCGCCGTTGCACCAGCCGCTGTTAAATCAAGCGAAAGTGATGCTGCGACTACGGCGTCCAGCTCAGACAAAGCGGACGACGGGCGTTTTTTTGGCACCACTAAAATAACCGAGCACAAACGTGAGAACGGCCAAGTGTATTCCATTGAACTTGAGCACTCCTCGGGCAGCAAACAGTATATTGAAGATAACGATGCAGACGGCCTGAGTGATAGTCGCACCAAAGACATCGACAGCCATCCGAATATCGCTAAATGGCGAATCGGTAGTTGGTAGTTTGTCGCCAATTGGTAGGACATTAATCTGACTAAACTCTATGCTCACCCAACCCAGAACCCGCAAACCTAACTTAGTCTGCGCATTGATTGCGCTCTGCCTAAGCGGTAGCGCAGTCTATCTGCTCTGGGCGGAGACGGGCACACGCACGCATTGGCAAACGACAGTGAACCCTGGCAATTGGCTTATCGACTCCGCCCACGCCCAAGCTAACAGCGAAATGCGGCTGTATAAAATAAACCGTCACGGGCAGAGTCAACGTGTGCGCTTTACGGGCAAAAAATCCAAGATTGAAGGCTGTCACAACTTAAGTATTAAAAGTGCGCGCGTACACCGAGCTGTGCATTTTGGCTTTGCACAGTGCTCCCTATACAGCGAGAAGGATTGCGCAAGCGAGTCGGTTATAAGCGCCAAACTCGCCGACGACAAGCCGCCGCAAACTCGCTTAACCCAAGGCCATAGTTGGTTCTTGGGCGCCGAAGAGAAAAAAGACGCTTTTCCCAAATACAGTAAGGAAGAGCGTGGCCAAAAAGTGCGGTCTTGGTCCTGCGAAGGCTACGCGCCGCCACCGATCGAACTCAACTGAGGTTAGTCCTCTCCTCCTATTTGCGTGGGGCGAATCTGTGCAGTGCGTAAACGTATCATCCGCAGATTTCACAGATTAACGCAGATTAAAAGAGAATTGGTTTGACCATGCGAATGCGTAGCACAGTCCAAAACAACCCTTAAAACAATCTGCGCGAACCGGCGTTAATCGGCGGATTTTAGGTTTTGCGCAATCCGTGGAGAATCAACCTCACAAGCGAGGTTAATTCAACCACCTCCCCCTTGTTTAAGAACTACTGTTTCACCCGCGCGATATTGTCCACTAACGCCGTCACCACTCGTTCGTGATGCTCGTTGTAAATATAGTGCCCCATGTCCTCAAGCTCTACCCACAGGGAATTCGGCACGAGCTCGGCCGTGTGGCGGCCGTGTTCAATAGGTAAAAGTGGATCTAGGGTACCGTGAATCACAACCGTTGGTTGAGTCAACTTCTGCAACATCTCTACCCGATCACCGCTCGCAAGAACGGCCCACACTTGCCGAGCAAAACCTGGGTCGTAATGGCTGCGATCATAGCTTCGAGCCGCGCTCGCCAGCCAATCTGCGTCGGTTCGCGATCCTTCCTTGGCGTAAATAATTTTACTGATATCAGCAATTTGCTGAACAATTTGCTCGCGTATCATGTCATCACGATCACGCATTTCAACTTTGTGCGCCCCCTCAGGCAAATGTTTGGCGCTAGTTGTAGACATAATTGAGCCCAAGCTCAGCACTCGCTCAGGGTACTCGGCCGCCATAATTTGGGCAATCATGCCACCCATTGAAGCGCCCACTACATGTGCTTGCTCAATGTTTAGATAATCCAACAATCCGATTGCGTCGGCTGCCATGTCATTAAGCGTATAGGGTGCCGCAAGGTCTAAGCCTAATTGATAGCGCAGCATGGTAAAGAGACCGGGTTCGCCTTGGTCGTACAATTTTTCGGACAAACCAACGTCACGATTATCAAATCGAATGACATGAAACCCTTGGTCCACTAAACGCAATACAAGGTCGTCATTCCAATGAATAAGCTGTGCGCCCAAACCCATCACGAGCAAGATAGTCTCGTTAGCGGGATCGCCGAACTCTTGATAAGCAATGGACATGCCATTGCTCGGTGCAAAGTACGTGGGAAATTCTGGGTGGATGTTCGGTCGCGCCTGCGCCCAATTGCTCACACCCACCAAGCAAAACATAAGACCAAAAATTAGCGCGAGCTTAGCGCTGCGAGCAATATATACAGTTTGAGGCATTGACTTTATCCACACGATTTAAAATAGGTTTTAGGGAAATTACAATTTTAAGACTTTTGATATTTTGCTTGCGCGTCGGCCAAAGCGGGCTGTAGGCGCCGCGTAACCGCAAGAAACAACATATGATGATCTGCGATAAACGACCATAACGGGTAGGTAAACGTCGCAGGTTTATTGTGCTCAATATTAAAATGCGAGTACCACGCCAATCCATACGCGCCGACGAGTCCTGCTAGCACGAACCAAGGGTTAAACGTAATAACAAACGCAGCGAAACACAACATCGCTAGCGATGTGCCGACATAGTGAAACTTACGCGTAAGCGCTTGGCTATGCTCGTTAAGGTAAAACGGGAAAAACTCCCGATATGTTTGCAATTTCTGCATAACGCTTATCCTTTAATTTCGGTTAATGTTTTTTGTCTGACTTAAAGCTTGCGCCTGTTGTCTAGGCCTAACGCCCGTGGGCCTGAGTTTAACCCCCGCGCCTTAGGATTTATGCGGTAGTGCTAAATAATCATGCGACTGCATCTCCAGCAAGCGGCTCACGGTACGCTGAAACTCAAAAGCGTTACGAGTACCAACATACAATTGCTCAGCGGAGGCTGCGGCACTGAGTATGAGCTTAACACTGTGGTCATAAAGTACATCCACTAGATTAATAAAGCGGCGCGCTTGATCCTCTTGTAGGCGGTCCAAAACCGGCACATTGGACACCAATATCGAATGAAAACAGCGAGCCAACTCGATGTAATCGTTCTGCGAGCGCGGGCCATCGCACAATTCGGAAAACTCAAACCAGATTACCCCATCACTGCGCCGGCGCGACGTTAGCTCGCGACCCTCGATGGCAATGGGGGCCTCAGCAACACCTGCGTCGGGGGCTAAATGCTTAAAAGCGTGCTCTAAGCCAGACTGCGCTTGGTCGTTGAGTGGCGTGAAGAAAGTTGCGGCTTTATCCAAAAAGCGCAAACGATAATCGATACCCGAATCCAAGTTTACAACTTCACAATGACGATAGATTAAATCTATAGCGGGTAAAAAGAGGTCGCGCTGCAAACCCCCTTTATACAAGCTCAATGGCTCCACATTACTGGTGGCAACCAAGGTCACGCCGCGCTTAAACAAACCCTCTAGTAGCTTCACTAGGATCACGGCGTCAGCCACATCATTAACCACAAACTCATCGAAACAAATAATTCGCGTCTGCTGCGCCCACTCTTTGGCAATCACATCCAGCGGGTCGATCTGGTGGTGCAGCGCTTTGCGCTCTTGATGCACTCGGTGCATAAACCGGTGAAAATGCACTCGCCGCTTATCTGCAAACGGCAGGCAGTCGTAAAACATATCCACCAAATAGGTTTTGCCACGCCCGACACCTCCCCAAAAATACAATCCCTTTGTAGGCTTTAGCGCCGGCGTGTGACCGCGCAATAATTGCCACCAACTCGGCGTGGGTTTGGGTCGTGCGATTAAGTTTTCGTAGAGCTTTTGCAAGTGCTCCACCGCAATGCGCTGCGACGCGTCTTTAACAAACTCTGGGTTTTGCAGGTCGCGCTTATAACGGCTGAGTGGCGAGTCGGGCATGCGAATTAACTGACAATCTTGTGCGGGTCGATTATTCCAGCACGTGAGTTTAGCGCAAAACTACGGCAAAATACTTGCGATACAAGCTTAACCACTGGCAACCCTATGTCCTCTGCTCTGTTATTACCTTATCGCGGCGTACTTCCGCACATTGCACCATCGGCTTTTATCGCAGATAACGCCACAATCATTGGCGACACCCATATTGGCGAGCATTCGGGGGTTTGGTTCGGCTGCGTCGTGCGAGGCGACGTGAATGAAATTCGCATTGGGGCGCGTACTAACATACAGGATCTAAGCATGATTCATTGTGCGGAGGCTGGACAAGGAACCTACATAGGCGATGATATTACCGTAGGCCACAGTGCTGTATTGCATGCCTGTTCGATCGAAAATGGCGCATTGATTGGAATTCAAGCGTGCGTTATGGATGACTGTATTGTGGAGCAAGGCGCGATGGTGGCCGCTGGCGCGCTGGTAACGCCAGGCAAAATTGTAAAAGCGGGCGAGGTCTGGGGAGGCAACCCTGCTCGCAAATTGCGCGATGTTTCGCAAAAAGATCGTGACTTCTTCGCAGTTAACTTGGCGCGTTATGTTAGATTAGCAGGTGAATATCAAGCAATGCAGAAGGCATTAGTATGAGTAATTTTAACTACCCTACCGCGCAATCCACTGGCCTCAAATTGCTGCTCTGCAGCGTTGGATGCTTTGCGGCACTCAGCTTCGGCGGGCTCTTTCTGCCTGGCGAGTGGTACCAGAGTCTAAACCGAGCACCGTGGAATCCACCCAATGTCGTGTTTCCAATTGTTTGGACAATTCTGTACATCATGATCGCCTTAAGCGGTTGGATAATTGCCAAATCCGGGCAAACAACTCTTATCGTGCTCTGGTGGGCACAGCTAGTATTAAACGCCGCATGGTCTTGGTTATTTTTTGGCGAGTATTGGGTCGCACTAGCGATGCTCGATATATTACTTATTTTAGGCATCGTTGCGATGCTCATTTATAAGTGCCGCGAGCAAAAGGACTTAAAAACCGCGGGTAATTTACTGATCCCATATTTTATATGGCTATGTTTGGCTTTATCTTTGAACGCCTATATCTGGCTGTATAACTAGCGCGTACTCGTCAACGCAAACAATGCGGGTGATTGCGCCCGCATCAATGCCCCAGTTCGACACCCCCATTACTGGCGTAACGTTTTACTCTCGTAACTTAGCGCGATACTCCGCGGCTTTTGGCTCATTCCCCAGCGCTGCGTAGGCCACGCTAATTAAATTCCAATTGCGCCGTTTAAGGCTTGTATCATCGCGCCCCGTTAAGGCATTCGATTTTTGCGCAAACTGAACGGCTTGCGCGTATTCGCCACGGCTTAAGCGCAGATCAGCCAACTCGTGCCAAACAGCGGGATTACGCGCCTCGATGCGCAGTGCGCGCTCAAGCGATTCGGCGGCCGCTTCATAATCATTTGCTTGCTTGTAGCCAATGGCATCGTCAAGTAAGTTCTTAACGGCATCCGACATGCTTGGCGTGCCCGCCAATGATTCGGTTTGTATGCGCGGCTCGTCTGGGTAAGGCAACGCCTGACCATCAACTAACACGCGCTCTTCAACGTCGGCGGGTGGATAGTCGTCGCGCTCAGCAGTGCTAATACAGCCGCCCAACAAGAAGCCAATGACTGCAATTAAGCCCCAATGCGCCGCTTTTGTTCTACCACTGTTCCTGTGCGCGGACTTGTGCCGTTTGGTTAGCCACTCGGTTTCGATGAGTGGTTCAACCAAATATACGTTCCCAAAAGCTTGGTTCTTTGCGCGGTTCAAAATGACGATCCTCTTCAGACGGCTCTACCTTTCGTGAACGATCATACCGCAAGTCTTGCGAGCACGGTACATTAGGCAAAGGGATTGACCGTATATGGATCGGGAGTTGGCGTGTGAGACTGCAATCATTGCGCCCTTGATCGAGCGAGTAGCGAATACGCTGTGGCACGATATCAGGGTGCTCAGGCGCATGTAATCGTTCTAATGGAAGCCCACTCATCACTTTCGACCACACTCGGGCCGCGCCGCTGGCCCCCGTTAATCCAGTCGATTCATTGTCGTCGCGCCCGATCCAGACAACGGTGAGATAATAGCCACTGTATCCGGCGAACCAACTGTCTCGGTAATCATCGGTAGTGCCGGTTTTACCAGCCAGTCCGTAATCGTAGCGAAAGTCATTTGAGACGACTTGCGCCGTACCGGTACGAACCGCTTCTTGTAAGGCATAATTGATCAACGCATTAAAGTCTGGCTGCACCACTTGTTCGATATTGAGTGGGTAGCGCGCAAGTGGTTCATCTTCTTGACTTAGCACCGCGCGCACGCCCTTAATAGGCGTTTTAAAGCCATCCGAGGCCAATGTTAAATAGATCTGTGCCACATCCAATACACTCATTGGCACCGCCCCGAGCAGCACCGACGGTAGTTCACTAAACGACTCGGCATAACCCACGCGACGAATTAATTGCGAAACTTCGGGCACGCCTATTTGCATACCCAGCTGCACCGTTGCCAAATTATAAGAGCGCGCCAACGCGTCAATAAGCATAATGTCACCATGCTCTTCGTTATCGTAGTTTTGCGGGCGCCAATCAGCACTGCCTTTTTGCGACACTGTTATCGCGCGATCTGACAATTTAGTGGCTAGCGAATATTGTTCGGGTTGCTCTAATGCGGCTAAGTATACAAACGGCTTTAATAACGAGCCCACGGGTCGCTTGGACTGCAATGCCCGATTAAAGCCCGAAAACTTAGCACTGCGATCGCCCAACATACCGGCCACTTCGCCGTTGTCGGTGCGCACCAGAACAGCCGCCATCTGCAAGGTGCCCGGCGCGATACCATGGCGTTGCTCCACGGCAACGAGCTCTTGGCTGGCAGCCTGCTCCAAGGAATCCTGCACCCGCGGGTTGAGCGTAGTGTGGATTTTCAACCCGACATTATTTAGGTCTTCAAGCGCATAGTCACTTTGCAGGTTTTCGCGGACTAGCCCCATGAAGGAAGGATACGACAACGTAGCGGCACGCTGTGCGGTAGGATTCAAACGCAACGGCAACGCCACCGCACTGGCATGCTGTTCTACATCGATTACACCCTCGTTCAGCATTGTGCTGAGCACCAAGTTGCGCCTCTGCAAAGCACGCACCGGCCAGCGAATAGGATTGTAATAACTTGGGCCGTTATTAATACCGATCAACAAAGCCATTTGATCGATCTCTAACTCCTCAATCGGTTGCCCAAAAAAATGTCGACTGGCAAGACCAAAGCCGTGTATCGCGCGATTCCCCGCTTGCGCTAAATACACTTCGTTTATGTAGGTTTGTAAAATTTCGTCTTTACTGTAGTGCAGCTCCAGCAACACAGCCATGATCATTTCAGTCAGTTTGCGGCTGTACGTTTGTTCGAGGGTTAGGTAGTAATTTTTTACTAACTGCTGGGTTAGGGTACTGCCCCCTTGTACAATGCCGCCCGCTCGAATATTCGCCAGCATGGCGCGTGCTATGCCGAACGGATTAACGCCAATGTGCGAATAAAACTGCTGATCTTCTACAGCAATAAGGGTTTGCGTAAATTGGGCAGGCAGTTCGTCGAGTGTAACTAACGCTCGATCTTCGTGACTCATGGGCGAAACACTGCCAAATAAACGTGGTTCTAAACGCACAATATGCGGATTGGCCACCACGGCGTCGCCATCACGAATGACCAATTGCTTAATTGTTAGTTGCTCGCCCTGCGAGCTGAATAAAATATCCACACGCTGCGCGGGGCGCATACTGTCCCAAAACCGAAACTCGCGCTGATAGATCTGCAAAGAACCGGGCTGCAGATCAAAACTTCCCACACGGTCTGCACCGGGTCGCGCGATATAACCGAGCTCATCTAACTCTTCAATGAGTAGAGCCTGCGGCATATTAAGCCCCACATACAGCTCTAAAGGACGCGTGTACACATGGGCTGGCAAGGCCCATTTTTGACCTTCAAACTTCTTTACAATTTGAATGTCCAAATAAACCGTGAACCCAAGCAGGCCCACCGCTAGGATCAAAGCGGCACGCCAAGCAAATTGCTTAAAGTATTCAAGTGCTGTGCATGCGCCCTGCGGCCAGCGATTGGCGAAACGGGATCGCCATCCAGTACTCAACCGCGCACCATTAGGTTTACGCTTGCTGACTTTTGAGGTGCGTGGTTTGGGGCGAGTTCGTGACATGGTCTTGATATGATTTAGTACGCGCTTTGGGAACGACCAACGGTGTCGTTGAATTGCGCTTGCTCTGACTGAGTGCTAACAGGCTGTTGAGCGCCACACGGGGCGCGCTAATAAGACCAGAAAAAAAGGCACCCTGTCGACCTTATTAAAGCAAGTGTAACGAGAATATACATACATATAAAACAATAACTTAATTAAGTTTATTGGGAATCTACATTAATAACTTTGACTCGCTTTACAATTATCCGATATAGTGCCGTTAAGAACCGCGTGTGTGAGTGAAGAATGCGTGTTTTTTACTCGACTTAAGCCGCTGAATATCCGGCGCACAGATCGAACAAAAACGACGTCCGACACGCCTCTAAAACTGAACATTAAGTGCTGAGCTCAGTTTCTCGAATGTCTTTTAAGCTGCAGTTTTAAGCTGTAAAAGCTTTCGATGGAGTTATAAGGCGAACGTCTATTGCGGTTAACGTACCAGCAAGTATGTGCACGAGCCCACGCCAAACGGGAGGTAAGCTCGCACTAACAGCGGCATTCAGGCATTATTCAAGCTTCAGCCAAGCATTAATAGGGTCAGTCATTAATACTAGCAGAGACAAATTCAAGTGGACGAGCAATATCTAAATATAGAGATTCAGCACTATTCTGATTGGCGTGGTCGTCTTGCCGCCTGCATTCAGACTATGAGCTCGTTTTTAAAAGCGCATAACGTAACTGACATGCGTACCCACCATGAGTTCTCCAACATACTAGGGGCTCTGGCAGACGACCGACTTTCTGTGGCGTTTGTTGCTGAGTTTTCGCGCGGCAAAACCGAAATGATCAATACGCTGTTTTTTGGTAACTATAAAAAGCGTATTTTACCCTCAGGGGTGGGTCGCACGACCATGTGCCCGACCGAAATCCTCTACGACCCGAACTTGCCCACTTCAATTCGCTTATTGCCCATTGAATCACGCGAGGATGATCGACCCATCTTCGAGCTCAAAGACGAGTCCAAACTGTGGAAGGAAGTACCCTTCGATGCGGACGATGTCGACTCAGTAGTAGCGGCCTTAGAGGGCATGACCGATAACAAATTAGTGAGCAAAGAGTATGCACGCAGACTTCGCTTTGACTTGCTTGACGATGATGGCGCCGAAGTAGGTCTGCCCATTAATGAATTTGACGAAGTAGAGATACCCAAGTGGCGCCACGCCATTATCAACTTGCCGCACCCACTGTTGGAACAGGGTTTAGTAGTACTCGATACGCCTGGTTTAAACGCGATAGGTGCTGAGCCTGAGTTAACCATCAACCAATTGGCGTCAGCACATACTGTGGTCTTTATTTTGTCGCACGACACAGGTGTAACTTCTACCGATCTGGCGTTATGGGAGCAACATCTCGCAGGTGAGTCGCGCAACCGAACCCGGCTAGACGACGTGACCACGCGCCGTCGTTTAGTGGCGCTGAACAAAATTGATACGCTGTGGGATGGTATTCGCAGCGAAGCGGAAATAGAGGCCGAAATTAAAAAGCAAGTGTTAGGTACTGCGGTAACCTTGCGGCTCCCCGAAGAGAATATTTTCCCCGTTTCTGCCCAAAAAGCCTTGCTTGCCAAATTAACCGGCGATAAAGAATTACTCGAGCGCAGTCGTATGCCCGCGCTCGAAACGGCCCTAGCCGAAAAGCTCATTCCCGAAAAGCGCCAGATTGTGGTGGATAAAGTAAAGGGATCCATCAACGATATCGTACAGTCCGCAGACACCATATTAAGTAATCGACTACGCGATGCCGAAGCCCATATAGCGGAGCTGAAGCAACTGTCGACAAAAAATACCGATGTGATTGCGCACATCATGGTCAAGGTGCAGTCCGAAAAATCAGCGCTCGAAAACGACATGAAGCGTTATCAGGCATTGCGCGCTGTTTACTCGAAAGAAACCACTAAACTGGCACGAATTTTAAGTAGCGAACGCCTTGAAGCGCGCATTGCGAAAACCAAGCATTTAATGGCAAAGTCCGCTACCTCGGTCACTTTACAGCGCGCGGTCACACACTATTTTGAACAGCTCAATAGCTACTTAGATGATGCGATCATGCAGGCCAATGAGATCGCCTATCTATGTGAAAGCATTACCCGTGATTTCGAACAAGACCATGGCATTGCTAACTTTTCTATCCGACGCTTACGACTAGAGAAGTTTAAACAAGAAGTTTCGCGCCTAGAACGAAAACATCGCAAGCTGATGGACACTCGCAGCCTATTTTTCCGTGAGCAAATGTCCATCACCAACCGTTTTTATGATTCAGTATGCAACGCCTCTCGAAAAATATTCGAACGTGCTTCGCGCGACGCGAGCAATTGGAATAATAATTTGATGGTGCCGATGGAAACCTATGTGCGCGAGCATCATACTCAGTTAAGACGGCGACTAGAAAGCGTTAAACGCATTCACAAAGCCTCCGACACGGTGGAAACAAGGCTGCGTGAATTAGGTGGCATGCACGCCGAACTAACCGAACAACTCGCCGGTTTTAGCGCGATTACCAAAGAATTTGATGCGCTGCTGGACGAAGTACCGCAAGTTCCGATGGGCGACGGCGATCACACCGCTGAGATTCTATATTGGTCGCACAAACCTAGCTTTTAGAGGACGGGGCGTAAGCCAACGGTGTTTAGTTGGTGCTTAGAGTCGGCTTCTAAACTGAGCATCTAACCTTTATCACGCTCTGTGGCCGCTAGGCTGTGTTAGAGTCAAACAAAATGAGGCAGAGGGCTCTGGCGGCAGTGCTTACAACCCTTAAAATTCAATTCAAAACTAAACTAATTTATGTCTGCAAAATCTTCGATGAATAATGTCACTACGCTCGCGGCGCTTAAAAGCGGAGTCACGCGAACCCGCACTAACCGTATACTGTTGTGCACGCTAGCGCTTGCTATGTTGTCTGGTTGCGCTTCTTACTATGGCGCTGCGCGTATAACCTCAGAACCTAGTGGTGCCGAAGTAATCAACCTTAAAGACGGCACTATCCTTGGTGTTACCCCCACTACCGTTTGGTGGAAAACGGGGAGCTCCGATCGGCAACATATCTCGTTAAGGCTCAAACTCGATGGCTATTACGACAAAGTTGCGCCATTTTGGTTGAGCATGCGCCACAAATCACAAAGCGAGGCTATGGACTCGCCGCAAGTGGTTGAAACGGTATTGCAACAGCGTGGAGACTAACCGCGCTTTCATTAGCCTCGCGCTTGGCGCGTTCATCAGCACGTTTTTATTTAATAACCGATGTTAAGCAAACAGTTTGGGAAAACGACTATGCCAGTAAAATTAATCATTGTACTCGCCGCATCTCTGCTCATTAGTGCCTGTGGTAGTGGCAAGAAAGATTTCAAAGTTAATGTAATGTCCGACCCACTAGGCGCGTATGCTTTGTTGCAAGTAACGTATAAAGATGAGTCTAACTCAGACTGGATTTTTCTAGGCCCCACGCCCATCGATATTCAAAAGCAAGTAAGCTTTGACAACGCGCAAACGGTTTCGCTGAAAGTAATCCGACCAGGATTTTACGAACAAGTGAAAACGTGGAAGGCACGCGACTTTGTGAAGGAACATAAGTCCAATAAGGGCATTACTTGGGTTCCTAATATGGTGCAGCAGTAGCATTTAAAGAGCAGCGGACGCTCTCGGGCTGTCCCTGCTCACGCCCAGCTTAGCTCACCACCCCAATTTGCTGTTTTAGCAAGTGGCTGTTTTAACTCTGAGGTGGCGTATACGGTTGGCCTGTTAACCGCGTATATTTTTGCTGTAATTCCTGTTCGCTTTCTGGGTGGTTCGGATCAACTAAAATACAGTCCACAGGACAGATCACCACACATTGCTGTTCGTTAAAATGCCCAACACATTCCGTGCATTTAGAGGCTTCTATCTCATAGATTAGCTCACCTTGATAGATCGCATCGTTTGGACACTCAGGTTCGCACACATCACAATTGATGCATTGATCAGTAATAAATAGGGCCATGACAATACGCTACCAACGTGCGTTTTTGTTTGGATCAAAAAATAGTAACATCGCAATCGAGCTTTGAACTAGCTTGCTCAGCCACCCTGCTCTGCGCGGCGCGCATTCCACTTACCGACCATTTTGTGCTTAACAAACGCGGGCACGAAACTCGAAATATCGCCATCGTAGTACGAGATTTCGCGCACCAAAGACGACGAGATAAAATAGTTTGCCTCAGAAGGTGTTAGAAAGATGGTTTCTACTTCTTCGTTAAGCCGACGATTAGCAGACGCCAATTGAAACTCGTAATCAAAGTCTGACACCGCGCGTAAGCCGCGAATAATAAAGCGAGCGCCTTCGCGTTGCACTAACGTGACGAGTAGATCATTGAAGCGAATAACGCGTTGGTTCGAAATGGATTTAACCACCTCGTTCACCATTTCTAAGCGCTCATCGATACTAAACAATGGGTTTTTGCGTGGGTTATCGGAAACGGCAATAACCACTTCGTCGAAAATCTGCGCAGCGCGCACCACAAGGTCTAGGTGACCATTAGTGATCGGATCGAAAGTGCCTGGATAAATCGCTATTTTTTTCATTCCATTGCCTCGAATACGAGAGCTTTTTCAAAACGCTTTATGGGGAAGTATACCTGTTTCAACAACAAATCGGCGTAGAGCTCTCGTAGTCTTATACCTCACCGTTAAAAAGATACAACCCAAAGCGAACTTTACCCGCCGTTTGTAGTCGGTAGCTTGCAAAGCCATCGGGTGGTGCTACTAAGTCTAGCTCAGCGGCATCGGTGTCGATGCTCCTCACAGGCACCGATGATCCATGCCGTGGGCACTCTAGATAAAGCAAGCCGTCTTTAGCAAGTAAGCCGCCTGCGCGAATTCGCGCAAGCGCTGCATTGATAAGATTCGCGTTCGCGAAAGGAGGGTCCAAAAAGATAATATCGAAGGGTTCGCCCGCGTACTGATCCAACCAGCGCAGGGCATCACCTCGGGTTATCTTAGCTCTCGATTCGTTGTTGCTCTGCATTAGTTTCGTCAGGTTCTGTTTAATCAAATCAGCGGCCTTAGCGTCTAGTTCACAAAACTCCACAAACGTCGCCCCACGCGAAAGACTCTCAAAACCTAAGGCACCCGTGCCAGCAAACAAGTCAAGACAACGCGCACCATAGATGTCGGGCGCCAACCAATTAAACAGCGTTTCGCGCACGCGGTCTGTGGTTGGCCGCAGCCCTTCGCTCGCGAGCACCGACAAACGGCGTCCACGCCACTCTCCCGCAATAAGGCGAATGGAACTCAGCGGACCCGCGGCAGATTTAAACTTGGGCATGTTGGTGTGTAATCCTTAGCATTGAACAGCCTTGAGCCTATTAACAGCCTTGAGCCTATTAACAGCCTTGAGCCCATAAACAGCCCTGAGCCTATAAAGCTTTGACCAAAAAGCGCCCAAAGCCGAGAGAAAACCTCGTCTTAAGTTTCGCATGAATCCGTTACTCGTTAAACTAGACGCAACTAGGTCTTTTCAGAATTAATTATGTCTAATCCAGAGCTCGATAAAGATTCACTAAAAACCTCACGATTACGGTCATTGTTCAAACGTGACAAAGCCGTGACACCCGCAGAGCCGCAAGGTAACGAATCGAACATGACGGCTGAAGAAGTACCGCTAACCGTCACCACTCAACAAGACGCAAACAAAACCAGTAGCAATACAATCGATAGCGGGCTCAGCAAGAGTCGCACAGGTTTATTGGCCAAAATTGGCCATGTGTTTAAAGGCAACTTCAATTTAAACGACGGGCTGTTCGATGATCTCGAAGAAGCCCTTATCAGCAGCGATGTTGGAATCGACGCAAGCCTAAGCTTGGTGGACGCATTACGTGATCGCATAAAACAAGATAAGCTGCAAACAGCAACTGAAGTACGCGCCGCCTTAGTGTCTGAAGTTTCCCGCGCATTGCAAGCTGCGGAACAAGATTGGTCCACCGAGGTGGCTGCTGGCGAAAAACCTTATGTCATTTTAATGGTGGGCGTGAATGGAGTAGGCAAAACCACCACCACCGCTAAGATCGCACGGCACTTACAAGAGAAGGGGCAGCGAGTTATGCTTGCCGCCGCTGACACCTTCAGAGCCGCCGCCGTAGAGCAATTACAAAATTGGGGCCAGCAATTAGGCATTCCCGTCATTGCGCAAAGTCATGGTGCTGATGCGGCCGCAGTCGCCCATGATGCATACTCTTCAGCGCTCGCGAAAAACATTGATGTGCTTATTATCGACACAGCAGGCCGCTTGCATACCCAAGGGGACCTAATGCAACAGTTAGACAAAGTAAAGCGAGTCATTCAAAAACTGAATGCACACGCACCGCACGAAGTAATACAAATTCTCGATGCGGGCACAGGCCAGAATGCGCTTAATCAACTGGCCGCGTTTAAAGATGCCGTTGGCGTGTCGAGCGTTTGCATGACTAAGTTGGACGGTTCCGCGCGTGGCGGCATGGCACTCGCCATTACGGCAAAATTCAACTTGCCCATTCGCTTTATTGGCATCGGCGAAAGCTATGCCGACCTGCGCGTATTTAATGCTAACGCCTTTGCACAAGCACTCATTCCCAGTTTAGAAGACCTCCAGCGTAACGGCCCTACCCCAGTATAAACGCAGCTACTTAGTCCCGAACGGTTTATAATGGGAGGGTGATTTTAGCCCAAGCTTTTAAGCTCAATCCCTACCCACTCTAGCCTAATTGCGCCAATGATGATTAAACTGAGTCAAGTCAGCAAACGTTACCCAAACGGATACGACGCGCTAAAGAACATCAGTTTTGCGGTGGATGCCGGAGAAATGTTGTTTATCACAGGGCACTCTGGCGCGGGCAAGAGTACGCTCTTTAAACTGATTTCACGCATCGAAAAGCCCAGTGGTGGCCAAATTTGGGTACAAGGTAAAAACCTTAATCGCTTTCGCGAAGCTCAGTTGCCGCAGCTGCGCCGAGAAATTGGCGTCGTGTTTCAAGATCACAAATTGATTATGAACAAAACTGTATTCGACAACGTCGCCTTACCGCTCGTTGTTATCGGAATGCCGCCGGATGAAATACGTAAAAGAGTACGCGCAGCGCTCGGAAAAGTAGGCTTAGAAGGCCGCGATCAGGCTCTGCCCGAAACGCTGTCTGGGGGCGAACAACAAAGGGTTGGCATAGCGCGCGCGGTGATTAACCGTCCTTCTATTCTGCTGGCTGACGAACCCACCGGTAATTTGGATGACGACCTTTCGGACGAAATTATTGATATTTTTGCTGATTTTAATCGAGTGGGCGTAACGGTATTAATTGCGACCCATGATCTCCGTCAGATTGACCGCTTAGGATGTGCGTCCTTAGAGTTACACCAGGGTGAAATTACCGCCTATCATGCAGCACCGGATTTCGAACTAACGCAAGAACTCAGAGAATATCCTTAATCACCACCATGAATTATCTGCTACGGCAACTACAGGTTTTATTTGCAACCCTCGGTGATATGCGGCGTACACCGATGTCGAGCATCAATACTGTCTTGGTAGTGGCCATCGCCCTGTTGTTACCAGCCTATCTGTACATTGGAGTGAAAACCACAGACCAGTTAGCCACCACGTGGGAAGGACGTCCGCAGCTCACGCTGTTCTTGCTTAAGGATATAGCGCCCGACGAAGCCCAACTCATTTTCCAAGAAGTACAGCTCAACCCCAGCGTAGCGCATGCCGAACTCATCAGCCCAGAACAAGGTTTGGCCGAATTCAGCTTACTATCCGCCACCTCAGACCAGGTCGTTGATTTTGACGAACAGCTGGCTTTTTTAGGTGAAAACCCTCTGCCCTTTTCCATCGTACTGATGCCCAAGCTCGAATACATCAGCGCCGAGGCCATTAAAGAGCTGCGAATCCTCTTCAGCGCGATTGACGGTATCGACTCGATACGGCTCGACCTTGAATGGGTGGAGCGCTTTGCCGCCATTACCGCTACGATTAAACGCTTTGCCGTAATTCTCAGCGCACTGCTCGCGCTCGGCCTTATGTTGATTGTTGGCAATACCATTAAATTGCTCATAATCAATCGTCGCCACGAAATTGAAGTTACCAAACTAGTAGGCGGCTCTAATCGATTTGTTCGCAGGCCCTTTTTATACTATGGCGCACTCTTCGGCTTCTTCGGCGGAATTATGGCGCTGATATTACTGTGGATGTCGAGCGTTGCTATCGCCCCAGCGATGACCCGATTAGCCATGAGCTATGGCGGCAACCCGTTTCTATACTCGTTTACGTTGCAGGATTCTGGTTTGTTAGTTGGTCTTGGCGTACTGCTCGGCTGGTTATCGGCACGCTGGAGCGTTGCGCAACATATATGGCGAATCCGCCCCCGTTAAAGGCGTGCGGCTGTATACCCACTACGCCGCGCAACATTTAACGAACATTGCAGGCAATAAGCAAACTTAACTAATGTTTATGTGTTAGCACTCTTCACGCACGAGTGCTAAAATTAATGTTAAATAAAGTTTGAAATCACCCGTTTTCTGCATGATTTTAAGCATAATCGCGCTTTAACTAGCCTATAGATCATCGATGCGCAGTCGCTTTGAAGATTTTTTTAGGAAGCACTAGAAATTTTCAAAATCGACTCCATGGTTGGTAAATAAGGTTGATAAAGTCGAAAAAGACAATGCAAGTAACAGATCGTTTGACGAGCGAGCATTAGCAACCGCTTAGAGGAACTTAGTAGTAATATTGCGGACTAAAATCCGCTTAATAATGATTCAAAGAAAAGATCTGCCGTAATGGGGTTCTTAGTAATACTTTGAGTTGATTTCAGGAGAGCAGTAATGACCAATACAGTAAGCAATATCACCATCCCGCAAGACTCTAGTCTGGCCGGATTCTTAAAAGTGGCTAACTCAACGCCTATACTCAGCGCTGAGGCCGAAGCACAATTAGCCCGCCGTTATCGCGACGACAACGACGTTGATGCCGCGCGTGAACTCGTATTATCGCAGTTGCGCCATGTAATCCATGTCGCTAAGGGCTTTACTGGTTATGGATTGCCCGTTGCCGATCTGATCCAAGAAGGCAACATCGGACTTATGAAAGCGGTGAAAAACTTCGACCCTGACCGCGGTATCCGCCTCGTTTCTTATGCGGTGCATTGGATCAAGGCTGAAATCTACGAATATGTGTTGCGAAACTGGAAGATCGTAAAGGTCGCCACAACCAAAGCTCAACGTAAACTGTTTTTCAATCTACGGCAATCACGCAAGTCTCTCTCGGCAATGACCGAGGAAGAAACGCTGGAACTCGCAGACGACCTAGACGTGCCCATTAAAACTGTGCGCGAAATGGAACTGCGCATGACCAGCACCGATGTGGCGTTTGATGGCATGCAAAGCGATGACGATGATTTTGTGACGAGTCCAGCGGGTTACTTACCCGATATGCGTTATAACCCTGAACAACAGGTAATGCAGGAAGAAAACAGCACTCTCAATGCTAAATCGCTGTATGCCGCTTTAGACGGACTAGACGAGCGTAGTAAAGACATCGTAACGCGACGATGGCTCGGAGATGATGGCGAAAAAGCCACATTGCATGAGCTCGCCGACGAGTACCAAGTATCCGCTGAACGGATTCGTCAGATTGAGCACAACGCGATGCAAAAAATGAAGGCGCAAATCGCGCTTTAAGGAAAGTTACAGGAGCATTTAAAGACGAGCTTCACAGGCATCGCGCTTTACCCAAGCAACCAAAGGCTCTTTCGAATTGAAAGAGCCTTTTTTATTTAGCGTGACAAAACCCACTGCTAACTCAGCACGGCAACGAGTTTAAAGAGGAATACTATGTTTGATTACGATCTAATTGTTATTGGCGGCGGCTCGGGTGGTGTAAGAGCAGCACGTATCGCCGCGGGGCATGGCGCTAAAGTTGCGATCTGCGAAGAATACCGTTACGGCGGCACGTGCGTTATTCGCGGCTGCGTTCCCAAAAAGATGATGGTCTATGCAGCGCATTTTCACGAAGACTTTAGCGATTCCGCACACTATGGCTGGAACCTTGCCGTGCAAGGTTTTGACTGGGACACACTCATCGCCAATAAGGACCGCGAGATCGACCGTCTTAACGGGATTTATGAAAATTTACTCAAGACGGCAGGGGTTACACTTCTGCACGGGCGCGGCAAATTGTTGGACGTCAATACCGTAGAGATTGGGGAGCAAACGCTGAGCGCTAACACTATTTTAATCGCGACAGGGGGCACTCCGAGCATGCCAGATGTGCCTGGAATAGAATACGCGATTAGCTCCAACGAGATCTTTTACTTAGAACAGCAGCCAAAGTCGGCAATCGTGGTTGGCGGCGGTTATATTGCCGTTGAGTTCGCCGGTATCCTCAACGGCCTGGGCACTAAGACACAACTGGTGTATCGGGGCGAACAAATTTTGCGTGGCTTTGATAATGCCGTGCGCGATCACTTGGCTCAAGAAATCGTCAAAAAAGGCGTAGACTTGCACACCAACTTGAATATTTCCGCCATCGAGTTAATTGATGGACACCGCAAACGAGTGACCTTTACTGATGGTGTCCAACGCGATGTCGACTGTGTATTGTACGCAACGGGACGCGATCCTAATACCGCAAACATTGGCTTAGACTCAGTAGGCGTGGAACTTGGCAACAAAGGCGAGATTAAAGTCGGCAATGATTCACAAACGAGTGTGAGCAATATCTATGCCGTAGGCGACGTGACCGATCGCATAGCACTAACGCCCGTCGCGACTATGGAAGGTCACGCATTTGCTGATTCTCTGTTTGGCGGCAAACCGCGCTTGCCCGACCACCGCTATGTTCCCTCAGCGGTTTTCTCGCAACCATCGGTAGCGTCTGTAGGCTTGAGTGAAGAGCAAGCCCGACTCGAGCACAAGGACGTCGATACGTACACCTCCACATTCAAGATTTTAAAGCACACTCTGACCGACAACACTGAACGCACGTTAATTAAACTCGTAGTCGATGCACAGTCAGACCGCGTACTTGGAGCCCACATGGTCGGCCCGGATGCGGCCGAAATAATGCAGGGCATCGCGATCGCGGTAAAAATGGGGGCACGAAAGGCAGACTTCGATAACACCGTTGGCATCCACCCTAGCACGGCCGAAGAATTCTGCACATTACGCAGTAAGGATCAATAAGCTTCTATCAGAATAGCGATATGCGTTATAGAGAGAGCCAAGATGGCGACATCATCGTTCCCGAGCACGAGTTGACGAGCAATGCTAGTGACGGGATGTTGCTGCTAACGGCCGTACTGGGCTTTTTGATCGCCATTATCTTTATAATAGGCGGGTGGAAAGGGCGCCAAATGTGGATTTGGGTGTGGGGTATTGGTTTGTTGCTCGTGAGCGCCCATATGGGCATCGCTATCAAATGGAACATCAAACTATTTGGCGCCTTTTAAAAGGCGGACACGACTAGCCCGTTTATGGGCAAACGCTGCGTGCGGTATTAAAACGTCTGGCACTGGGCACAATAGTAACTGTTGCGCTGACCAATCAATTGTGTCTTGATCGCTTGCGCACAAACATTACAGGGCTCGCCTTTACGTCCATACACCTGCAGTTCGTGTCGAAAATACCCCGGTTTGCCATCGGCTTGAGTAAAGTCATTGAGCGTCGTCCCACCTGCTCGAATCGCCTTAGCCAATACCTGCTTTATATGTGCGGCAAGGCTCATATACCGTCGGCGGGATACTCGGCCCGCCGCTAAACTAGGTCTAATGCCGGCTTGATAAAGCGCTTCACTCGCATAAATATTGCCAACGCCGACCACTACCTTGCCATCCATTATAAAGTTCTTAACCGCCAAATTACGTCCACGGGAAAGCTTAAAGAGGTAGTCACCATCGAACTCCGAACCCAATGGTTCGGGGCCTAAATCACACAAAAGTTTATGCTCGACTAACGGTTCAGCGATTAACAAACAGCAGCCAAAACGGCGAGGATCGTTATAGCGAATCATCTGACCGTTGGACATTTCTAAATCAAAATGGTCGTGTTTTTTTGTCGTGGCTCCTTGTGGTAATACGCGCAGATTGCCCGACATACCTAGATGAATGAGCAATACTTGCGCATCCTCGCTAAAAAACAACATGTATTTGGCACGCCGTTCGGTACGAACAATCCGCTTACCTTGTAAAGTACTTAGGTCTGGAATCGGCCAACGCAGACGTGATTCGCGAACCACAATCTTAGTAATAATATGATTTTCTACAAACGGTCGTACACCGTTCAACGTGGTCTCGACCTCGGGAAGCTCGGGCATCAGGTAAGCTAGAGCCGGCTTTTAGTTGGGCCGTCTATTGCCAATCCATCGAACGCCAATGATGTTGGCGTGCTTGCGCGCTTTTCATGCGCAAGCAATCCAGATTTAAATAATTTCAGCGCCTTTTGGCCTTCGTTCAAGCTTTCGAAAAGCTCGCCCAACCATCTGTAGGCGGCTGGTAATTGACCAAAGGTAATCGCCGCGTGCAGATATCTTTTGGCTAAATCACTATTGCCTTCCAACATGGCCTGCCGACCTGCGGCCAAGTTAGCATAAGGGTTTTCGGGTTGCGCCAATAAATAACCTTCAGCAATACGCCGTGCCTTGGCCGGAGCTTTACTGTTGAGCTGACTGAACATTTCCAGATATTGGTCATGCCACGCATCTTGCATCGCTGCCTTAAGGAGTTTTTCGGCCTCAGCCGATCGGTCTTGTTCAATTAAGTAGGCGCAATAACGTGTAATCACGGCACGGCTTTTACGCTGCGCGCGGGACAGAGCCCGCCACGCTGCATCTTTGTCGATTGCTTCGTCTAAGTTTGCAGCCAATACTTGAGCTTCAATTTTGTTTAGGGTGTGCTCGTCTAACGCATCTTGTTTGCGTGCAACCGGCAATAAAGTTTTGGCATCTTGCCAATTCTTTGACTGCTGATGTACCTGCATGAGCATCGCCGTGTATTGCGGATTGTTTTTACCTAAACTATGAATATCTTCAAGCGTGGCCCGCGCCATATTCCATTGTCCAGCAACTTGGTGTAACCGCGCTTTGGTGAGGCCTATCGCGAGCGTTTCTTGTGGAGCCGCTTTATACGCCCGACTCAAATAGTCATCTCGCTCGGCGAGCTTACCTTGTTCCTGCGCAGCCTGTGCAGCTGCTAGGTAGCTCACGTAGGGTATAGGACTGTGGTCGGCGTGCGCCGTGAGGCGCTTTTCCGCCGCTCGCCAGTCGCCTTTTATTAGCGACAAGTAGCCGCTACCCAGATCGTTATCGGCCACAATAATCTTGCGTCGATTGCGCCATCGACCATATCGACTCGGCGCCGTTATAAGAGCCCGAAACAGACGCAACAACACGTACAAGACCAGCACCAATAGCAACGCCGCTACAATAAAACCAATCACGTTCATCTCGATGGCATAGCCGGCGAGATAAATTTTTACGTAATTATTAGGATCAATCTCGTCGAGCTGCAGCAGGCCAAACGTAAGACCAACGGCGAGAAGCGTATAGATAATATAGCGCATAGCTAGGGTTGCCCTCGCACCGCGATGAATTCACTATAGCCCTGCACCACTGAAGGTAAGGCTATGTCTAAATCTGTTTGCGCAAGCTTGTCTAGGTCCTGCACAAACTTCTGCGCAGCAGGATTCGTAACATCAAAATAAGCTTGCACCCAGTTTTTGGCTTCTTCGACGCTGTTTTTAAACACCACGGGCTGTTTCTGCAGCGCCGCTAGCTCGGCTTTATTAAGTGCGACACTGAGATTTAAATTTAGGAAATACCGTTCCTCAGGCGCCAGTAATGGTCTGGGAGGTTGGTCAACTTTTTGCACTTTTATAGTAAACAAGCGCAAGAAATCACGCCCCATTTCACGTAAGCCTTCGCTAAAGCTTGTGGATTGCGCCTGAGGATCATCGCTCGCTAAGCTCAATACATTTTCACTCTTTTGCACCGGTTCATTAACGAGCTCTAAACTGTCAATTTGTTGTACAAGGCCTTGAATCAGTGAAGAGAGCTTGTCAAAGTCGACCAACTCGACCGCTTCGAGAGTAGCGACATCACTTAAAATAGCTTGTCTAACCGTAGTAAAACGAGGGTCGCCCAAATCCTGTAACTGCTGCTCGGCAATTCGCATTGCATTGATTGCTCCATCACGGTTACCTAAAACCAACAAACTAACATTAGCGGCCTTAAGCAACTGACCCACGTCATCTAAAATAAAGTCCTGAGCACCCTGCGTGAGCGCGTTATCGAGCGCACTTTGTAAGGCGTCCATTCGCTCCACAGCCTGCGTTTGTTCGGCGCTGATTGTGCTGAATTGTTCTTTGGCTTGCGCTTGCAAATCATTCACACGCAGCTCTAATTGATCGCTCGACACAAGGTTAGCCCGTTGCTTTTGCAGCGTGTCAATTCGATCGCTGTTAACTGTGGCTTTGGTATCGACTGCGGCCACTTGGCTAACAAATGTTGACGCTGCGCTTACGTGCGCTACTTGTACCGCGTACCAAGTATAAGCAGAGCCCGCCAAAGCAGCTAATGCTAGGAGCAAGGCGAGCACGGTCAACCAAGCGAGGGATTTTTTCTGGGTGGGGGGTGGGACGTTCGTCACATCGGGTCCTGTAGGAGTTGGTTTATCTTGAACTTGGTCGCCTGCCGCCTGTTGGGACTCTTGTGAACTGGTCGCATCCGACACAGAGGCATCTGCGGAGGAAGTCGTCGCCGACTCACCAGCCACTTTTCGGGTCACTTTCTTTTTAGAAACATTTGCCATCATCAACCTTTCGATTAGAACAGCCGGAAGCGTCTACACAGCCTTGAGCGGATTTAAACAAACAACCCTGAGCGGGTTTAAACAGCTATTACCAGTACGCTTGAGTCTAACATACAGACAAAACCAGCTTACGTGACAATTCGCTCATACGCCTTAAACACACCGCCTAAGCCAGCCTCACGACACTCCGTCTTTGGCCAGCTTAGAAAAACAAATCATCATGTGTTTATTAGATGGTGACTCAGCCACCCGAATCAAGCCTCGCCACCCTTCGCTCTTTGCTTGTGCGGCGATGCGCTCGCTACCCGCAACCATAGGTGTTTCCAGCAAAGCTGGATAACGGCTGCTTGCAAGTTCAATCAATTGCTTAGCACTGTTCGCGCTGTGTACAAACACGCCACCAATCTCGCCATTTTGTTGAGCCAAATTATGCATTGACGCGAGACTATTCTCCGGCAACTGCTGCTCATAACAAACTAACTCCTCGACCACAGCGCCCCGCTCGCGCAGAGTCTCAGCGGGCCAATCCAAGCCCTCATTACCACGCACAATTAAAATATTGCGCTTTTGTAAATCGGCAAGCTGCGCAACCTCTAGCAATGCTTCCGCACCCGTGCCTTGTTGTGGAAACAAGGCATCAATCTTCAGCCGATACAATTGTTTGGCGGTTTCGGGTCCCACCGCCATCACACGCGCGCGCGATGGTATACCTCCATGCTCGTTAATTCTGTCCATGCCAACATCCACGGCATTGCGCGATACAAAAATAATATCGGTAAAGCTGGGCAGGTGGGCTAACAGCTCTGCATGACGCGGCAAATGCAAAGGCGTTATTTCTACGGTGGGAATATGCACAGGTCGAAAATCGAGCGACTTTAAAATACTCTCCATATTGCCCAGATAAGAAGCTTGTCGAGTTAAAACCACCACCTTATGCTCTTGCGTAGATTCGGCATACAGCGCTTCAAGTATTTCATTCGCTCCTTGTTTTAGTAGACTCTGGGCCACCGCCTTCCCCAACGAATCGGCTAGCGCGAGGTGTTGTTTAAAACCGGAGTCAAGGTTTGCCTCGGCCAGCGGATCGTGCGCATACAAAGAACGCTCCGAATTACTCACCAACACGCGCGTACCATCGAGCTCGCCCACAACTCCGTGCAAGCTCAAACGACGGTTTTCGACCACGGCATAACCCGCAATCGGCACGTGACAGCCGCCGCCTAAACTTTCGTTGAGCGCGCGCTCGGCACGCAAACATAATTCAGTTTCGTCATCATTAAGTGGCTGCAATAGCGCGATCAATTCGTCTTCGCCCTCTCGGCACTCGATACCCATAATCCCCTGCCCCACGGCAGGCAAGCACAGTTCGGTGGGAATGTACTGTTTGATACGGGTGCCGAGTTCAAGTCGCAAGAGCCCCGCCGCGGCCAGAATCAATGCATCAAACTCACCATCATCGAGCTTAGCTAAGCGCGTATTCACGTTGCCACGCACGTCCCTAAACTCCAGCGCCGGAAACGCATTCTGTAACTGAGCGGTGCGCCGTAAACTCGCAGTACCCACACGGGCGCCTTTTGGCAATGCGTAAAGATTGCTGTAATGGTTTGACACGAAGGCGTCACGTGCATCTTCGCGCTTACAAAATGCTGCCAGCACCAAGCCGCGAGGTAACTTTACTGGCACATCCTTCATTGAGTGCACCGCAATGTCGGTATCTTTACGGAGCAACGATGCTTCTAATTCTTTTAAAAACAAGCCTTTGCCTCCCTGCGTAGCCAAGCGCTGCTCCAGCAAGCGGTCGCCTTCTGTCATCAAACCCACAATTTCCACATTTAAATTCGGGTGCGCGGCTTGCAGACGCGCGCTCACGTCGTTCGCCTGCCACATGGCGAGAGGGCTTTTACGCGTAGCTATACGGATCGTTTTCATAACACTGTACTGGTGCCTTTGACTCCGAATCTATGGGAGCATTCTAGACAGACTCAAACAAGTTAACTTAAGTCAGAGTATAATTGTAAACCTAGCGTTTGTACTGATTGGATATTCCGTGACACAACAAAAGAAACTCTGGTCGGGTCGTTTTACTGAACCCACCAACCAACTCGTCGAAGCTTTTACCGAGTCAGTGAGCTTTGATGCACGCCTGTATCAACAAGATATTCGGGGTTCGATTGCGCACAGTAAGATGCTGGCCAAGATCGGCGTACTCACTGTCAGCGAAGCGAACGCCATTGCAGGCGGGCTGCAGCGGATTCAGGCGCAGATAGAAGCGGGCGAATTTGTTTGGTCAGCCGAATTAGAGGATGTACACATGAACATCGAGGCCCGTTTGACCGAGGATATTGGCGACGCGGGCAAAAAGTTGCACACAGGACGTTCTAGAAACGATCAAGTAGCAACCGACATCCGCCTGTATATGCGGGACGCCTGTGCTCATACAGCGCAGTGTCTACGTGCATTACAAAGCGAAATAGTCGCTGCAGCCGAGCAAGAGGTTGACACCATTTTACCCGGATTTACCCATTTGCAAGTTGCGCAACCTGTAAGCTTGGGCCACCATTTATTGGCTTGGTACGAAATGCTCGAGCGCGATGCGGCGCGCATCGAAGACTGCCTTAAGCGTGTCAACATCATGCCGCTCGGCTCTGCAGCATTGGCTGGCACAAGTTTTGCAATTGATCGTCAATTCACGTGCGAGCTTCTTGAGTTCTCGGCCCCGAGTCGTAACTCGCTAGACGCCGTTTCTGATCGAGACTTTTTGATCGAATACGCCAGCGCTGCCAGCTTAATAATGATTCACTTGTCGCGTATGTGCGAAGACTTGATTTTGTGGGCATCAGAAAACTACAAATTTATCGAGATCGGCGATGCCTTTTGTACAGGCTCTAGCATAATGCCGCAAAAGAAGAATCCAGATATCGCCGAACTGGTGCGCGGTAAAAGCGCACGTGTGATAGGTAATTTACAGGCCTTGTTAGTGCTTATGAAAGCGCAACCGCTAACCTATAATCGCGACAATCAAGAAGACAAACCCGCCATTTTTGACACGGTAGATACGGTGTATGCTTGTTTACGCGTATTTGCCGAAATGGTGCCAAGCATTCAGTTTAATCGTGAGGCGATGTATCAAGCGGCGCGCAAAGGTTATGCTACGGCCACTGATCTGGCCGATTATCTGGTGCGCAAAAGTGTCCCATTTCGAGACGCGCATGAAATTGTCGGCAGCACTGTACGCTTTGCCATTGCCCAAGGCAAAGCACTGGAAGATCTAAGCTTGTCTGAGTTACAGCAATTCGGGGCTATGATCGAACGTGATGTGTTTGCCGTATTGACTTTAGAAGGATCGGTCAATGCTCGCGATCATATAGGAGGTACTGCGCCGCGGCAGGTTAGAATGGCAATTGCCGCTGCGCAAGAGCATTTAAAGCAACAAAATAGTTGAGGCTTGCTAAAATGCCAAAACCGCCATTTGCTAGGCTAAGACAAACCAACAGACTATTCGGAACCACCATGAACAACTTAACACCCATGAAAGTATCTTACAAAATTGGCTTGGCATTCGCTGTGCTGCTCGGTTTGGCCGCTTGCGGTCAAAAAGGTCCGCTCATCGTTGAACCTTCTGACCCACTACCAACAGAAGCCCTGCAAGAAGAGCCCGCACAAGTCGAGACAAATAAAAAAGACTAGTGCACGTAGTCTTGTCCATGCCCAACAACTTAGAGCATAAAACGACTTAGATCATTTACAGGGCCAAGACCGGCAACGAGACGAAGTTTAGTCGCTCCACTGGAAATGGATTAAGTCTTGCGTGCTCTGGCTGCACAGTGACGCACGCTTATCTCTTCTAACGCAGAGCATTCGCAAAAGCGAAGCCTACAATACTCGAGCTTCTAGAGCCCAGCCTGCGGCCGTGGCGATCGAGCCTTTGCATTTTCTACACGCGCTTACTTCTATGCACGCATTTACTCGTTCAAACGGTGTACTGCACGCCGAAACTACACCGCTGCCAAGCATTGCAGCGCAGTTCGGTACGCCCACCTATGTCTACTCGCGTGCATTTATAGAACAGCAATGGCGCAGCCTTGACGAGGCCTTCGGGGACTACCCGCATCATATTCACTATGCGGTCAAAGCCAATTCCAATATCGCCATACTTGATGTGCTCGCCCAACTGGGTTCTGGCTTTGATATTGTTTCGGGTGGTGAACTTTACCGAGTTCTGCGAGCTGGGGGAGACCCCAGTAAGGTCGTATTTTCTGGCGTCGCGAAATCCGCTATCGATATTGAATACGCGCTTAACAGCGGCGTTGGCAGCATTAACATCGAATCGAACGCTGAGCTAGAGCGAGTGCAGCTTATTGCGCAGCGGCTGCAGACGACTGCACGAATCGCGTTACGAGTGAATCCCGATGTCGACCCACAAACACATCCTTACATCTCAACGGGATTAGCCACCGCCAAGTTTGGTATTCCGATCAACGCCGCCCTGGAAGTTTATCAACAGGCCGCGCGCATGAGCCACATCGAGGTGGTCGGTGTGGCATGCCACATTGGCTCTCAGATTACCAAAACGACCCCCTTTGCCGATGCTTTGGATCGAGTTATTGATTTGGTTGAGGTCCTAGCAAGCCACGGTATACCCATTCAGCAACTCGATTTAGGCGGTGGTTTAGGCATTCGCTACGACGCTGAGCAACCGCCTGCACCCCAAGACTATGTATCGGCGATGCTCGATACACTCAAAGAGCGCGGCATCAATCTACCGGTTGCCATCGAGCCTGGTCGTTTTATCGTTGGCAACGCTGGATTATTGCTGAGCCGAGTTGAATACCTTAAGACCAACTTAGATGGCGAGCACACTAAGCACTTCGCCATTATTGATGCAGGCATGAACGATTTGTTGCGCCCTGCCCTTTATTCAGCCTTTCACAATATAGTGCCAGTGATCGATTCGAGCTCAGCCACACCACAACATTACAATGTTGTAGGGCCGGTTTGCGAAACAGCCGATGTACTTGGGGCTAATCGCAAGCTTGCGCTCGCCGCCGACGACTTGGTGGCCATCGAATCAGCGGGCGCTTACGGCTTTGTGATGGCTAGTAATTACAATTCGCGACCCAAGGCGGCAGAAGTGATGGTAGACGGAGATACGTGCCATTTAATTCGCGCGCGCGAAACTATGCAACAGCTCACCGACGGTGAGTCAATGTTGCCAGGCAACTCAAAAATCTAATTGCTCCCCAAATTCTCCATCAAACTCTTACTGGTCGCGCACTAATAGACGACCCCTTTGTAACTCTTTCGCTGCCTCGTGAGGTAAAACCATCACTATGAATAACCCCCTATTAAATTTCACCGACCTACCCAAATTTGGGTTGATTCAAGCAGACCATGTAATCCCTGCATTGCAGTCGGTGTTGGCGCAAGCGCGTGAAGAGCTAGTGGGTTTAGCCACAGTGGAACAGCCTAATTGGCAAAACTTTGCCGCACCACTTGAAGCGATTGATGAGCGAATTGATCGAGTTTGGTCGCCCGTAAACCATCTCAATTCGGTACAAGATTCACCCGAATTGCGCGCAGCCTACGCAGACGCTGAACCGCTGCTAACGCAATATCATATTGAAGTTGGCCAGAACACTGAGTTGTTCGAGCAGTATAAAAAAATTCAATCCCACCCGAGTTTTGCAAACTTAAACGTCGCACAACAAAAGGTGGTCAACAACAACATCAGAGACTTTAGACTAAGCGGCGCGGAACTCAACGCATTCGACAAAGCTCGCTTTGCGAAAATTCGTCAGCGTCTTGCGGAGCTCTCCACGCAATTTGAGCGCAATGTACTCGACGCCACGCAAGCCTTTAAAAAGCACTTTGTAGATGCCACGGCACTGGCTGGTTTGCCGGCAAGTGCATTAGCCATGGCACAACAATTTGCGCAAGAGGAAGGACTGGAAGGCTATGTGCTTACCCTGCAGATTCCTGCGTACCTAGCCGTTATGCAACATGCTCAAGAGCGTCAATTACGCAAGGAGTTCTATTTAGCCTATGGCAGTCTCGCGAGCGATCAAAGTCAACATCCCGAATTTGATAATCAATCAGTGCTCAACGAGATACTGTCGCTTAAACAGCAGATGGCGCAAATACTCGACTTCGCACACTACGGCGAGCTCTCGCTGGTGAATAAGATGGCTGATTCGGTGGAAACCGTTGAACAGTTCATTCGCGACCTTGCACACCATGCGCAGCCAGTCGCGAAGGAGGAACTTGCAAAACTAAAAGAGTTTGCCCAACAGAACGGTCTCGCAGATGATCTACAACCTTGGGACATTAGTTACTACTCCGAGCGATTACGCGAAGCGCGGTTTGCTTTTACCGACGAAGAAATAAAGCCCTATTTTTCGGTTGAATCGGTGTTTGCTGGTTTGTTTGAGATTTGCGCGCGTTTGTTTGGCATCACAGTCAAAGCTAATTCAACGGTAGCAACTTGGCATGCAACCGTGCGCTATTTTGATGTGTTAGATGAAAACGCGCACATCATTGGCGGGCTCTACACCGATCTGTACGTGCGTAAAGGTAAACGTGGCGGTGCTTGGATGGATACTTGTCTGCATCGTCGGCGCGTCGACGGCTCCGTGCAGATTCCGAGCGCCTATTTGATTTGTAATTTTGCACCGCCCATTGGCGGCCAACCCGCTTTGCTGGCGCATGAGGAGGTGGAAACGCTGTTTCATGAATTTGGTCATACGCTGCATCATCTTTTGAGCAAAGTGGATGAAATGAGTGTAGCGGGCATTAATGGTGTGGCATGGGACGCGGTTGAGTTACCCAGTCAATTCCTAGAAAACTGGTGTTGGCAAGCAGACAGTATGCGACTGATTTCGGCGCATGTCGAAACGGGCGACCCGCTTCCCGATGCGCTACTCGAGAAAATGCGTGCCGCGAAGAATTTTCACAGCGGCCTATTTACGTTACGCCAGCTTGAATTAGCCCTATTCGACATCCGCGTGCACACCCAAAACAATGCCCCCGACACCCCAGACAATTGGGTGCAAAGCGTACTCGAACAAGCACGTAAAGAAGTGGCCATTGTTTTTCCGCCCGCCAGTAACCGTTTGCCAAACAGCTTTGGCCATATCTTTGCAGGCGGGTACGCAGCGGGCTATTACAGTTACAAGTGGGCCGAAGTGCTCAGCGCCGATGCCTTCGATGCATTTTTAGAAGATGGCTTATTTGACCGCGCAACGGGCGAGCGCTTCCGTCAGACGATACTAGAACGCGGCGGAGTAGTGGATGCAGCGCAAATGTTTGTGGACTTTAGAGGCCGCCCTCCGCGCATAGAGCCCTTGCTGCAACAATCTGGCATACTTGCCAGCAAAGCAGCAGCCTGAGAACGAGCGCATAGTCTGCGCATCGGCCATTACTAGAGATTATCATGAGTTCAGAAGCACAAAGCACCAGCCGCTTTACCGTCGCCACTTGGAACGTTAACTCCCTGCGCGTTCGCGAAGAGCAGGTGGTGGCATGGTTGCAAGAACATCATCCGGATGCGCTGTGCTTGCAAGAAATAAAGATGACCGAGGATGATTTCCCGCATGCGGCATTGGCGGAGGCGGGATATAGCTGTGTGGTGCTCGGCCAAAAGACTTACAACGGCGTGGCAATACTCAGTAAGCGCCCAGCTCAAAATGTCAGTACCGAACTAACGGACTACAGCGATGAACAAAAACGCTATCTCGCTGCGGATATTGCGACGGCAAGCGGCAAGACTGTGCGCGTGGTAAACGTTTATGTTCCGAACGGACAAGCCTTAGATTCCGACAAGTTCGTTTACAAGCAACGCTGGTTTGCCGCACTGCGCAAAACGCTAAGAAGCACATTAGCCGAGCATGCGCACACGGTGCTGGTGGGCGATTTCAATATTACGCCAACCGACCTCGACGTACACGATCCCATTGCTTGGCGCGGTAAAATTCATTGCAGCGATACGGAGCGCTTGATGCTGCAAACCTTAATGGCCGAGGGCTTGTACGACACCTATCGCAAGCATCAGCCGCAAGGCGAGCACTTCTCATGGTGGGATTACCGCGGTGCAGGGTATCGAGCAAACGCTGGTTTAAGAATCGATTTAATTCTCAGCTCGGCTGCGCTATTAGATACGAGTGACCGCTGCTGGATTGACGAGACGCCACGCAAACACGAGCGACCATCGGATCACACGCCTGTGCTTGCCGAGTACCTCATCTAGCCAAACCTACAATGCCCGCCTCCCCGCTGCCAAATTAGCCATATGCGTTTGCACCAGATTGGAGCAAACGCAGGAAGGCATGCGCTATAGATGTGCAGCGCAACCACGTTTAGTTGCGCAATCGCTCCGGACTAGACTGCCGATCTGAGCGAATCGAACCAACGCCTTCTTAACCATAATTTTCAAAGACGTTAATGACTCGCTGCGCGATCTCACCCAATGTAATGCCCTGACGCATGGCTGAGCTGCGCAACTGCGCGAAGGCCTCCTGCTCGGTCAACTGGTTTTGCTGCATGATCAAGCCCTTCGCTTTTTCGACCCATTTTCGCTCGTCTAAACGTTTTTGGGTCATTTTAATGCGCTTTTCGAGGGCTTGCCGCTGCGCATGCTGCGCGCAGGCGAAAGCCAAATTAGGCACCAAATTGGCGTAGGCCGCCGCCCCCACCCAATAACCACAAACCCCAGCAGCATGCGCAGCATGCAGAATAGTGTCTGAATGTGCCGCCACCCACAATATAATGGGCATTGGTCGCTCGGAATGAAGTTTTTCGATCCAAGACAGCCACTGTTCGTCGACAGTTGCTAACATCAGCAGCAGGCAATCGGGCTGCATCGACTCAACTCGCGCGTGCAAATCCGCATAACAGCCCGACGATGACACCACTTCAAGCAAGATCTGTTGCGCGCTCGTTGGCAGCGTCTGACCACACTGCATCACAGCATCCTGCATCACTAGGAGTTTGTGTTGTGCGGCAGCCACGTCTGTTTGCGGTGCCTGTTCTTGTGCGGCGATATAGACCGTATTAACTACTTGCGGCTGCGCCTTAACGAACTCAATCGGCGCAAAAGACGGAGAATATTCTGGGCGTTGATCATTTAATAGCATGGCATGAGATAACGGTTGGGTCACTGTCATGCTTTGGCAAAGCAATAAACATGCCAAGTTTCAGGTGTACCGCTCTTATTGTTTATCAAAGCGGCACTTTTGCATTTATCCAAGCAGCCAGCAATTACGTTTCTCTATGAGCCGGACTTTCGTCCACTTCCTCTTTGTCCTTGCGCTAGACAATAAACGTGTCCACCCAGCGCGGCACCGTTACGCCCGCCGGCCCAACTATATGTTCACTAAATTGATCGCTTACCTGCGAACTCTCAAGATTAATTTCTAAGGTGCGTGCCCCTGCGGCGTTTGCAGCTTGCACAAATCCGGCCGCTGGATACACATTGCCTGAAGTACCAATGGCCACAAACAGATCACAGCGCGACAAAGCCATATAGATCTCGTCCATTTGCAGCGGCATTTCGCCAAACCAAACGATGTGCGGCCTTAGCGTGCCCTCTAGACCACAGCAAGCGCAACGCGAATGTGCCTCAATAGGCGCAACACACGTAAATACTTGCTGCGTGTGGGTGCAGTGCATTTTTAAAATTTCACCGTGCATATGCACCACATTTTGCGAGCCCGCTTGTTCGTGCAGATTATCGATATTCTGTGTCACTAGCAGTAGATCGCCAACTAGCGCAGCCTCTAATTTCGCGAGCGCAAAGTGCGCAGGGTTAGGCTTTACGCTCCCCTCTAAAATCGGTTGACGACGCTCGTTGTAAAAGCGATTCACCAGCAATGGATCTCGCGCGAAGCCTTCTGGCGTAGCAACATCTTCAATACGATGTTCCTCCCATAGCCCGTCGCTCGCCCGAAACGTTTTTATGCCGGATTCTGCAGATATTCCTGCGCCGGTAAGAATCACGATAGATGTCGGGGCTGTGGCTTTGCTCATCGATGCTTGGTCTGGTTCAGTTAGGGTTAATCTTGTAAGCGATATTCTAAGCTTGGAGTCAAATCTACGGCTCCAGGAGTAAGTCTTTATGCAACTTATTAAATCCACCCTTGGGGTTATTGCGTTAGGTACGGCAATCATGTGCCTTTCCAGCCCCGCTTTTGCGAACGGCAATGTCTATATTGACGTACCCGGTTTTAGTCTTGGCTATTATGACGATCATTATGATCGCCATGGCTATTCCAAACGGTATAGACATTCCAACCGCTATAAGTATCGCTCTAATCGCTATTACGATGACTATCGCGGCAATCAACACCGCAGATACAATCAGCATGGCTATCTAGATCGGCCTTATTACGGTAAGCCGTATCAGCACAGCTACCCTCAAAGCTATACCATCTGTCCCGATCGGGGCTACTCAAGGTATAGAATTGATCGTCGCTACTGCTATCCGCATAAGGACCATTTTCATTGCGAATAATGGTCTAACTTGGAAGGCATACCATTTGGTATGCCTTCTTTTTTGGTATGCCTTCTTTTTAAAATTGCAGGCCCTGTCGAAAATCGGGATAGCGCAATTCATACTCCAACTCTTTACACATTTTCGCATTGCTAATCTTGCGTGACTCCGACAAATAACTCAACATCCCCTCGCTGAGCTCTTTTTGCGCTTGTTCAAGACTAATTTCAGGTAAGGGCGGCTCGCCTAAATACTCGGCTACCGCCTGTAAATATTCGGTAATCGATCCGGGTGTGCCGTCGGTTGCATTCATCACCGTCGACTCGTAGCAGTGCTGATTCGCTTTAACGCAAATAGCGGCCAAATCATCGGCATGGATTCGATTGGTAAAACCGCTTTCTGCACTGCGCACCACCGGGTTGGCTTGGCGTACGCGCGCAATCGGTAAGCGCGAGTTTGCATAAATACCAGGCACCCGCAGCACGATAAGCGGTCGCGCCAACCCTTGCATAAACCGTTGCCATTGAACTTCTGAGTCATAGCGCCGTTGCGCGCGATCAGTGCTGGGATTCAGCGTACAGCTCTCGTCCACCCACTGCCCTTTGGCATCTCCATACACGCCCGTAGTACTAATCAAAACCAGCTTGTTAGGGGTAATGTTAAACCGCTTAAATTGCTCGATGAGCGCCCTAGAGCGTAGATCCTGCTGCCCACTGCGTTGGGGCGCGACGGTGTAGTAAACCAAACTGTTATTTAGGAGCGCAATCTGTAAATCTGTGAGCTCGTTGTCTGAACGACGTTTAGCGCGATCGGTATAGAGGGTTTCGTGTTGAACAATATCCAGCTCAAAATAGTGGGGCGTTAGGCCTAAGCTCTGGGCTAACTCGTAGCTCTTAGGCGAATTCACAAAGGGCACAATTTGCTCTGCGGACACGCCCTGCGCTTTAAGTTCCAGAGCAATACGGCGACCAATGTCCCCACAACCTAAAATCACATGCCTCATACCTTACTCTTCCTGCAGCGACACTAAATGAATTGCCTAATCGCGGCGCAAACGCTCCGACACCGCTACGGGCGTGGGGTAACGCAACACGATTGAATACGTTGAACCTATAAACGTAACAATGGTTGCCAGCTGCACGAAGTCAGCCGTCAGGGGATCGATGAGCGCGCTCTGCAGCGCAACAAATACAATCAGCAGCGAGAACTCGCTCATTTGCCCAAGACGAAAACCCGTCTCCCAACTCAGTCGATTGCTCTCTGACACATTCGATAAAGCAAAACGAAAAACCACAGGCTTTAATACCAACATTACGAGGCCGAGCATCACGGCGGGCAGCCAAATCAAGCCAAGTGCCGACACGTTAAGACTGGCGCCGAGCGCGAAGAAAAACAGCACCAAAAAGAAATCCCGTAATGGTTTCAGGCTTTCGGATATAAACAATGCGATGGGGCTAGTAGCAACCGTGATGCCCGCTATAAACGCGCCGGTCTCATGCGAAAAGCCAATGTAATGCGCCAGCTCGGCAATGCCCAAGCACCACGCAATCGCAAGTAAAAATACATATTCTTGAATGCGATCAAACAATTGCAAGAGCTTGATAAACACAAACCGCTTAATGAACCAAGCCACACCAATTAAGGCAGGCAGCAACACCGCCAACTTCGCCAATTCAGTCGTAATTGGTTGAGCGCTCGAGGCTGCTTTGAAGGCTAAAAGTACCACAATCGCAATCATGTCCTGCAACAGCAAAACACTGATCATAACTTCGCCAGTATGCCGATGATGCAACACCGTAGTGGGCAGCAGTTTCAAACCAATAATAGTGGACGAAAACATACAAGCCACGCCCACGACTACCGCATTCCCTGAGTCGAACCCTGCGAACAAGGCGATCCCATAACCCACGGCGGCAAACACGCACGACGTAAGAATAGTGACTATAGTGGTTTGGCGCAGCAGTACCATGAGCTTACGCGGGCTTAAGCTCAGGCCGAGTAAGAACAGCAAAAAGATAATCCCTATATTGGAGATGTCTTCGATGAGCTTGGTATCAGGCACCCATGCCATGCCCCAGGGGCCTAAAAACACCCCAAGTGCAATATACGCGATGATTAAAGACTGCCGTGCGAACAATGCGGCCGTCGCAAACAATGCCGCACCGACAAAAATTAAAAACAGCGAGGTAATCAATTAGCTAACCACCGAGAGTAAAACAAGCGGTGATAAGACACTAAAAAGGCACTTTGCGAAGCTGTTTTTCGATATCGCCAATCAATTTACTGGGCTTGGTCATGGGCGCATAACGGCGCACCACGTTGCCCTCGTGATCCACCAAAAACTTGGTAAAGTTCCACTTAATACGCTTGGACCACAATACGCCACGCGCTTCACTTTTTAAATAATTGTACAAAGGATGCGCATTATCGCCATTTACATCAATGCGTGAAAAAACTGGGAAAGTTACGCCGTAGTTCTTGCGGCAAAACCCTTTGATCGTCTCGTCGTCAGCGGGGTCTTGATTGGCAAACTGATTACACGGAAAGCCTAACACCTGAAATCCATGCGAATTGTATTTGCGATTTAATAGCTCCAAGCCCTTAAACTGCGGAGTGAACTTACATTTGCTGGCGGTATTTACAATCAACAATACCTTACCTTTAAACAACGACAGGTCCACTTCTTCGTTGGTTCTGAAAGTAGCTTGATAATCGTAGACTGACATTAGCTTCTCCTTATTTCTTGTGCGTTGTAAGTTTACAACAATTCTGATTGTGGTGTTGCGCGATCCGAATCCGCCACTGCCCGCACGCTAGTGTTCATCACGTTCGATCTGCCGAATACGCTCGCGAATCTGTGGGTCGAAAACACCCATCGGATGGTCGATCAAATCTAAAAAATGCACGATTATGCGCAATGTAAGCCCCCACAATATTTGTTGCTTGGCTAAATCGATACGCACCGCCGGCATGTCTGGCATTCCAAGGCGAGGAGACTCGTACAACATGTAATAGTCAGGGTCATCTAGGCACGCCAAAGGCAACCAGACCGTATCTCCTACTTCGTAGTTAGGCACAATAATGGCCGGTTGCTCTAACCAAAATACAAAGGTCGAGATATGTGCCACATAAACATCGTCTAACTTAAAACCATAAATATCGTTGAGTTGGACAACATACTCGGAGTCCGACAGTGCCAAGCCTACCTCTTCCAACGTCTCGCGCACGGCGGCCTCTTTGGGGCCTGCATCGGTTTTCTCAATTTTACCACCCGGAAAACCCATCTGCCCCGACCACGGATCATTCTTGTGGTGCGCGCGCTGCATGAGCAGTATTTCCGTACCTTGGATGCCCTCGCGTAAAATCATGCAAACCGCGGCCTTAATCCGACTGGCTTGGCTCTTTTTGCGCGGTCGGTGCTCACGCACTGCCTGTAAGACGTCTTGGGAGATTCTATTCTGAGCTAGCGACATGCAAGGTAAATCCGTTTAACTTCGCGCAAATGCGTAAAGTGAGGCAAAATAACGATCAGTGGGCGATTATGCCCTACCCCAATCATTCAATCCATCTGCGCCCTATATCAAGGGGCACGCCACCAACTAGCCTAACCATTGTGACTACAACATTTGAGCATCTACTCGACTCGGCCCAAAAGCTGCGTGCGATTATGCAACCCGAACTTGCGGTTCAACTTGGCACAGGTCAATCACATAGCTTAGACCAGTTGCTTGAACAGCCCAGTCGGTATTCCTACAACGAGGTTTTCACGTCGGCATTACCGAGTGCTCTGAGTCATCGCGGTGAGGTGATTATGGGTACGATTAAGGGAAGCAAGGTGGTGGTCTTTGCCGGCAGATTACACCTGTACGAAGGGCACAGCGCGTACACCATCTGCCAGCAAGTAATTTTGGCAAAACTGCTCGGCTGTACCACACTATTTTTCAATAATGCCGCCGGCGCGTTGCGCAGCTCGTTCAATCGAGGTGAGATAGTGATGATTAATGATCACCTGAATCTTACCGGCGAAAACCCTTTGATCAATGTGCCAACCGCGCTCGCCAAGCATTGGCAGCTTGAGCACCCATTTGTAGATATGTCAGACGCGTACAGCCCCAAACTCAACCAACATCTTGCGCAAATTGCAACGGATGCCCATATGACGCTCAAGCCCTGCATCTACGCTGGCATTAAAGGACCATCACTCGAAACCTCAGCCGAGCGTCGCATGCTAGCGAGTCTTGGTGCAGACGTGGTGGGGATGTCTACCGTCAACGAAGTTATAATGAGTCGCTACCTTGGTCTTGAAACGGTCGCATTGTGCACGATTACCAATATGGCGACTGGCGAAGCGGATCAGCAGCCAGACACAATCGAGAGCATTCTCGCGTTTGCGGATCGCGGCGGTCAACAACTGAGTGAAATAATTGCTTTATATTGCGCAGGGCGCGCGAGCAACCAGCAAGACGTTTAGAAGCTTAAGTCTGTGCCCAGTAAGAAGCCCGAGCTAGAACTGAGATCTTCTACAATGGGATCATCCAAGCTGATTGAGAACTTTCGGTAACCCGCTTTCAATGAAACACTGGGGATAGGCTGGTATAACACACCCGCTTCAACTTCAAAGCCGCTTGTGCTCAGATCGCTAATCTGCTCTTCCAACTCTGGAAAATAAGCGGTCTCGCCATACAATTGAATGGTGCTAGTAAAACTATACCGACCCGACAGAGATACTTTGGGGCCGCTCGCTTGCAACTGCTCATTGATATTGAACTCTTGCCAGCCGAGCCCTAACTCAAAATTAGAGCGGTCTTTCGAACCAAAGCGACGTTTTACATCAAAGTTGAAGTATTCGCTGTCGGTTGGTAAACCAAAGACATCATCATCACGATTTTCAAGGAGCTTAGCGCTAACACCCCATTGATCATTCCAAAGTTCTCCCGAACCTAGAAAGGAGTCGTACTCGAGGCCATCCATAACAGCCACATTAACGTCATCCGACAACCATAACAGGCTAGGCTTGGCGCCCAGCAAATGACCGTCAGAGCTCGATTGCGCGTAAGCACCCGTCGAAAACGCCAAGGCCACAATAACAATAAAGGCCTTGCCAACGTTTAAAGCAGCTTGCGGTAGACTTGCACACCGACCGACGACATCACTGAGCACTTCTTTGTGTGAACAAGGCGAAGGGCTGCAATTGTCTCCAACTGCATCCATCAAAACTGCCAAACTCGCTTGCCCTTTCATTGTGTATGCTTGTTACGCTTAGCGCCTGAGAAAATAAACGTGAATTGTTTTACAGCTTTTCTAAAGAATTGTTTAAAAGTTGTCTAAAAAGTCGAATTCTATTAACTGCTAACCTAAACAGCTTTTTAAAAACAATCTGTTAAAACCATTTTCTAATTGAGATTGTACGATAAACTTACTCCGATTTTGTGGCATTTTTGTGTCAAATTACGCGAATGGCGGCCATTTACCCCATTTTTTAAGGCTTTTAACCAAAATTCACGAATGAATTCAACTGAATCCAGCCTTCGAATTGATAAGTGGTTATGGGCAGCGCGTTTTTATAAAACTCGGCAACTGGCCATCAAAGCACTCAATAGTTCGCAAATTAGCATTAATCGAGCCACCGTCAAGCCCTCGACCCTTGTAAGAGTGGGCGACATTGTGCAGATAAAACGGGGCGCCGATATTGTGCAAATAAGCGTGCTCGATTTGAGTGCCAAACGCGGTTCGGCCAAAATTGCGCAATTACTCTATAGCGAAACGGCTGAAAGCATCGAAATGCGACAAAAACGGTTAGCGCAGCTCGCACTTCAGCCTCGCGTAGACATTGATCAAGGCAAACCTGACAAACGCAAGATCCGTGATAGCCGGCTCTTCAAACGAGGGGGCTAAACGCCAACCCTATGCCCGATCGCACGCAGATACCACTTACGCTGTACATTCACTTTCCGTGGTGTGAACGCAAATGCCCTTATTGCGATTTTAACTCGCATGAACTGCGGGGCGACATCAACGAGCCCGAATACATCGATTTACTGCTGCGTGATTTACACAACGATCTCGCACAACTAAACGAAACTCGACCATTGCAGGCTATTTTCTTGGGCGGTGGCACCCCTTCATTATTTAGTGGCGCAGCCATGGGTGAACTCTTAGACAGGGTGCGCGAGACCATAGCGTTTGCACCCGACATCGAGATTACCCTTGAAGCGAATCCCGGCAGCAGCGAAACAGCTAAATTCAGCGATTTTAGACGGGCTGGCATTAACCGTTTATCGCTCGGCATTCAGAGTTTCAACGATAACTCTCTGCACAAAATTGGTCGCGTACACAACGCGGCACAAGCGCGCATGGCTGCCCACAGCGCTAAACTTGCGGGCTTTGACAATTTTAATTTGGACTTAATGTTTGGTCTTCCTGACCAGTCTATCGATCAAGCGCTGAACGATCTTGAAATAGCATTATCAATGGGATCAACGCATTTAAGTTGCTACCAACTCACTTTTGAGCCAAACACCCAGTTCCACAATAACCCGCCAAAACGCATAGACGATGACGGCTTATGGGACATGCAATGCGCTTTGCAAGCGCGGTTGCGCGACGCCGACTTTAGCCAATATGAAGTATCAGCTTACGCGCGAGATGACCGTCATTGCCAACACAACTTAAACTATTGGCGTTATGGTGATTACTTAGGCATCGGAGCCGGCGCACACAGCAAAGTTACGCAGGGTGACGGCACCATCGTGCGCAGTTGGAAGCACAAGCACCCCAAGCAATACACGCGCGGCGCTAAGTCCTCGTTTACCGGCGGAACCGAGACGGTCACACCCGCACTGGCTTTGTTTGAATATATGCTTAATGGCTTAAGGTTGAATACTGGCACAAGCCTTAGCAATTTAACGACACGCACAGGCGTATCGGTAGCGACCCTGCGAGAGACCGTGCAGACTCACCAAGATCAGGGTTTGATTGAAATTAACGGTGATATGATACGGGCAAGCGAGCACGGCTTACGCTTTTTGGACAGCATCTTACCGAGCTTGCTGCCCCCCGATTCGTAATGCCAGGGTACAGATGCAACGCTCCGCGAAGCACGCAGGTTGGCTGGGAAGATCGACTCATTTTAGTCGCCCGTACTCTCCAGCACCATTTAAGTCAGGGAAATGTCACTCACATCAATTTAACGCACACCAAAAATGCTCTGGATTAAAGCTTTTCACATCATTGCCGTAATCAGTTGGTTTGCTGGTATTTTCTATCTGCCACGGCTGTTTGTATACCACGCCATGAGCGAAGACCGCATAAGCCAAGAGCGCTTTAAAATTATGCAACGCAAACTATACAACGGCATTATGACGCCGTCGGCCATCGCAACCTTGGGCTCGGGACTGTGGTTATTGAGCTATGGTTTTTGGGGCAACTGGATGATCACCAAATTAATATTGGTCCTCGCGGTACTCATATTTCATCTCTGGTGCGGTACGGTGATCAAACAATTTGCGCAAGACCGCAATACGCGGTCGCATCGTTTTTACCGAGTTATCAACGAAGTGCCTGTGCTCGCGCTCATCCCAATCGTAATACTCGTGGTAGTAAAACCCTTTTAGCGGTTCAGCCGAGCTTAGCACTATCACTCATTTAACCACTGTCGATAATCTCTAATGAATCTAAGCGTCACCGACCCCGCTATTTTGTTCCCAGGCATTAGCCTCTTGTTTTTGGCCTACACTAACCGTTACCTCACCTTGGCCCAAGTGGTGCGGTCTCTTACTAGCTCATCCAACACTCACGATCTTGCGAGTCGGCGTGCGCAAATCAACAATCTATATTTGCGCATCGCGCTCATTAAATACATGCAAGCGTGCGGCATTGTCGCTTTTCTATTCTGCTTGGCTTCGATGGTAGCCCTACTCAAAGATCAGCAGGCGCTCGGGGGTTACTTGTTCCTAACCAGTTTAGGAACGATGGGGATTTCGCTGTGCTTATCGCTCTTAGAGATTTTGCGCTCTGGCGTTTCCTTACGCTTAGAACTCAAACGCTTTGCCGAAGAAGAGTAGGCGCGTTCGCCAACATACCGCGCGAGCACATCTACCGCTCGATCTGGTAGCGCAAGTCAGCGCCGCTATCTGAGCCGATCTCTGCTTTGATCGACCAACGGTCGCTGAGTCGATAACGCAAAAACAACGACTGCGCGGCATCTAATAAACCATAGCCATACGCCAGGGAAAAGCGCGAAGTGAGCTGCTTGCGCGCCACTAAGCCGGGCTCACCATCGGCCAAATTAAGTTCGAGTTCGGTTAATCCCAACGTATCTTGCAAACGCTGGGTAAGCTTGCTCACTTGATCAGGGCCATCGCCCGTCACCGAGTTCGCGATTCTGAGTAAAGTGAGTGCATCATTGGACGCCAAGCTATCCACCGGCTTTTTAAAGATCAGCACTGCTAGAATGTCTTGATCGGGCATTGTCGGGGTCGAAAATAACGCGAGTCGCGGCGCTTGAGCTCGCCCAGTCACCCTAACGCCCACCGTAGTGTCTTCCACCACACGCTGCGCTTTCAAATCTAGATTTGGGTCGTCGATACTACCTCCATCAAAAATAAGCACACCAGAATCAATATCTAGATTTTGACCATACGCCACATAGCGCCCTTCGCTCAGCGAAATTTGGCCTTCGCCCCGCATAATCCCATTAGGTTGCTGCAATACACGCAACTGACCCAAGAGTTGTGCATCGAGCCCTTGCGCCTGAAACCGCGTCTGATCGCCTAAGTCGACCCGCACATCGAGTTGACGCTGCGCAAGGGTTGATGCACTGTCTACCCCAGCAAGCACTACGTCATTTGAAGGCTGTACAGCCGTCTCAGGTATCTTAAAGTCAAGTTCGGCGCTGTCTATCGTTACCGCCCCCAACAAGCTCACTAAGCTGGTGTCAACCATCACGTCTAGGGCGACGTCACCGAAAATTTGCATCTCAGGCGTATTGGCCATTTCTAAATCATCGCCCGTAATGCGCAATGCTAAACTAGGGCTCTTCGTACCCGGCACACGTAACGCACCACTCAACTGCAGTTGGCCGGCGCCAGAACGCAAGCTACCCCTTACATCGATTTGCTCCGAATCACTACTGCGTGCTTGCAATTCTATGTCCTGAAAAAACAAGCCTAAATCTGGCACTCGCGCCGAACCACCGGTCATATCCGCACTTAATGACACACTGGGGGCGTCTACTTGGCCAGCCAAATCAAGCTGCCCGCTTAGTTCACCGGTTAAACTAATATCATTGAGAATAGACGGAGGCAGTTGAGCAAGATCGGGCAAATTAAAACGGCCACGCCCTAATAGCGCCGCGCGACCGAAGTCGGCAGACTCGAACGGCGCCCCAAAAGTCGCATTAAAATCAGCCTGACCACCAGCGGCAAGCCGCAACTCGGCGGACACCTTAAGCGTCTCTTTCTGTTCAGCGATCAGGTTGATCGAGTCAATCAACACAGTCTGGCTGCCTGCCGCCTCGGATTCGAGGTTTTGCCAAGTTAGCTCGGCGCCTTCGCTCATAATGCGCGCATTAAAAAGGCCGTACGCATCGTCCATGCGGGAATAGCGCAGCACGCCATTAAAACGACCTTGGGCGCTTAAGTCATACAACTGAAAATAACGTTGTAGGTTATGCAGTTCAAACTCACGGATAACCGTCACCACCTCCTGCTGCGACTCATCCCAGTCTAAACGAATGCACACGCGCTGATCTTTGTTGGCTAAGCAGGCCGAGGGCATCGTGGCCGAATTGGTGGCGATGGAAATGTTGGGTTGCTGACTCAGCGTCCAAACCCCATCTCTTCTCGTTTTAATATCCAGCACGGATACAGTCGTAGACCAGGCATGATTGGCCACACTGGCCTGTGCGCGACCTACAACGGTTGCGCCTCGCGGCAAATCAACGTGCAACTCCATGTTGTGCTCGGCCAACGTGCCCTTCGCGCTTATACGAGTAGCTTTAGCGATACGCCCCGATCGATCACGCACCTCCCCCACACTCATATCAAACTGCAACGGTAATGCCGCTAACTCAACTGGTGTAAGGTCAAACATATTCGCGAGTACCACGCTCGGCCACTGCGCATTAAGACGCAGGTCCTCTGCTTTGTAAGCCCGCCATTGTGCTTGAGAACTCTCGAACTCGGCCACTAACTGCACGTGCTCTCGCGGCCCCGTAAAGCGTAATTGTGCGGCAAGGTCTCCGCCTGCGTCAGCGTGTAGACTGCTGAGCTTTGGTGCGTCGATGGTTACATCCACAGCAATTGTGTCGGCTATTCGCCCTTGTGCGGTGATGCTTGCGCCGCCAACCTCTAGCTGCAAAGTATCAATATGCAGGTCGTCCACTCCACCGCGTAATTGGGCGTCCGCGCTAAGGTTATTTCCGCGCCACAGCGCGCGCGAGGTAAATGACAGATTAAGATCACCCACTTCGCCAGTCAGCGAAAATTGACCGCTGGCCGCATCTAGTTCAGTTAACTCTTCGGCCAAACTAGCCCAACTCAAGTTCGACCATTCACCGTTTAGGTTGACCCGTGATAAGCCTGCACTACGAGACTGCGTGGGGCGGCTTCCCGATGGTTCACTTACCCATTCATTCAACAGAGCGAACACATCGTCGATAGTGCCCGCCGCCTGAATTCGACCCGCCTCAGCTGCAGCGACTGCAGCGTTTACCTTTGTAGTTGAAACAGCGTTCACCAAATTCAATGTGCGGATTTGCAGTGCACCCTGTTCTAAACCAACGTCTAGCTCGGCCTTCCACAGAGCCTCCTGTGCATCGGTCAGCGCAAAGGAGCCAACAAGCTGCGTGGCCAGCGAACGCAGGCCCGCCGCAGGCGAATAGCCACCGTCCAATGTTAGTTCGCCACCACGTAGATTTAAACCGCGCAACGTTCCCATTGGCATGCTCAGCTTGAAATCAGGCGCCGCCGCCGTGGAGCTTGCGCTAATCTGCCAGCGGATATACTCCGTCAATAAGCCGTTTATGTGTCCATTCAGCGACGCAATGACGGGGTCTGACACGGTCGTCTCAAAGGATAGGCTTTGCCATTGGCCCGTGATTGCTCCTGCCAAAGTTAGGCGCTCGGAGGTATCCTGCGCGGCCTTCGGCCAAAGGGCGGCAAACTCAATCTGTACCCGCCCATCGGCTTGCGCAGACAGATCGAGCGCACCCCTTAGCACTAGGCCAAGTTGCGTAGAACTCGACGCAGGTTTTGGCTCAGCAGCGTCGTTGAATCGCGTTTCACCCACACTGAGTTGTTCTAAATGTAAGAGATTATTGTGTACCGCGCCGCGCACGGCCATATCCTGCAATTCGGTTAGCACTTCGTTCGCCTGCCGAATACGCAAGTTCGTGAGTGAGGCGTCACGCACAATAATATTGACGGGTAAATCCACACCTTGCCAGAGTGTGCGACTTGGGGTGACTTCGCGTGACTCTGCGTTCACGAGTCGCACGGCCGCACTCTGTACATGCAATTGATTAATGGCCAATGTGGCGGTGAGCAAATCAAATACGTTCCATTGTATTTGCCCATCATGCAACGTGATCTCGGCGTCGGGCAAACCTACCGTCAACGAAGCGAAACTAAAATCACCCAACACACCGCGCACTCCTTCGGCTTGCACACTTGCTGGCGCCTGTTTAAGCAACCAAGTTAGTCCACTATTAGATTGACTCGCCCACGCTAAAAAGAGTACGAGCACAATGAACAGTGCTACAAAGATTTGTAGTAGACGCCCTATGACAGTACTCATAGATCCGTACCAAAACTAAAATGCAGCCGCAGTGGATCACCTTCTTTATCTAATGCTGATGCGAGATCTAGACGCAAGGCACCAAAGGGTAACCGCCAGCGCAAACCTAAGCCCGCACCGGTTTTAAAACTTGGGCTAGCGTTAAACGCATCGCCGGTATCCACAAACGCGGCCAGCGCTAAGCCATTGCGCAAAGGGTGCTGATATTCAATGCTTGCGACCACTGCATGTTTCGCGACTTGTGTGCGTCCATTACGCTCAGCACCGATGCTCTCAAAGGCATAACCGCGCACACTGTCATCACCACCCGTTAGAAAGCCCAACGACTCCGGTAAATCGGTGGGATCACTAATCAGACTTCGGCCTAAACTAAGACGTAGCTTCAAGGTGCCCTCGCTTAGGGGATATAAGGCTTTTAAGTCGACCTCTGCCTGCATTAAATTGATATCCGATAAGAGCGCGTCACTACTGCCGCGTAACTGCGCCGTTGCACTCCAGCCTTGGGTCGGAAAATACAGATCGTCCACTTCGCTAAATTTCCATTGCACACTCGGAATCAAAAGGTCGACATTTCGATCAACTTCTATAAATTGACGCGTAAATTGCTCGTAGCGCTCGCGACTGGCCGCTAGACCGTAGGTCGTCATTAGGTCACCCTGCTCGCGCTTGAGTTCGACGCCCACTTCACTGGAATTAAACTGCCGTGCTCGACTAAATGTGTCGGTTTGCGAGGCAAAAATATTGAGTCGTTGACTGTCGAGTTTAAATCGCGGAATCGCGTAGTTAGCGATCAAGGAACGACTCAGTTCCGATACGCCAAAGCGTGCGTTTATAGTGTGCCCTTGGGAATTAATTCGTCGATTCTCGTAACCGATACTGCCGCGCACACCGGTATCAGTACCTGCTCCGAGTTCGAAGTTGTAGGCTTGTCGCTTGCGCGGTATTAGCGTAATCACGATCGGCACGCGTTGCGTTTGCTCATCATGGTTACCTAAACTCACTTCGGCTCCAGCCAAAAATGGCGCGGCGGACAAATTTCGCTGCGTAGCCGCTAAGTCGTCAGCCGTGTAGTAACGATCAGAAGTCAGCGTAATCAAAGAGTTCAAAATGTCAGTGTCGATACCGCGTTTAGCACTATTTTCATCCTCCTCGTATCGCCACTTAAGCGTAATATCGCCAATTAGATAACGTTGCCCGGGCGCAAACAACATGGTGATGTTGGCCGACTCGCGCGCTGCGTCCACGCTGATCGTATTTTGCAGATAGTGTGCGTCAAAAAAACCCACCTTAAGCGCTTGCGCAAGCAAGGCCTTTTTATTGCGCTCGTAAGTCGCATGATCCAACACTTGGCCAGGTTGCAATTCAAATTGCTCTCGCCAATGGGTGAATTCTTGTACAAACGTTTGGTCCGCAACCTGAGGGTTAGCCTCAACCTGTAACATTGGATCAGGCTCAGATGCGGTTGCTTGTTTCGCTGGCGAGGTTTCTGCCTGCATGCGTAAATCAACCGACTGCACCCGCACGGGCTCGTTTAGGTTAATGATGTAACGCAGCGTAAAAGTGGCGCGATCAAATTCTGTTGTCACCTCCGCCCGATAATAGCCAAACGGTTCTAGTGCCCGTTTAATTTCTGCATGCGCACTCATCTGTAATCGCCTGCGCTCGCCCACGGTCAGTCGTTTACTGTCCTGCCTACGCGTTACCAAGCGCACACTGCGCTGAATGTTTTCTAATAAAACTCCTTCAACGCCAACAAAAGAAATCGTGAAATCCGCATCTACGGGCGCTTCAGCGGTTTGTTCCGCGGCTAATGTTTGAGCGGCACTAGGGGTAAAGTATGCGAGAAAAATGCTAAGCACTACACACGCGAATGTACGCGACCCAGCCTTACCGACTACTGTTCGGCGAGTCACTAAAGCTAGGGCGGAGCTGCAAAAAAGAGAGATCAATAGGTTGGCGAGCCGTGCTCAGTTAGTCAGGCGGTCGGACAGTTTAAACATGAATGAGATCGGCGCGCGTCGTAAAAAAGCCGTATCGATCCGCGTTCAGAGCTTGGTCTAGAACCGCCTCATTTTATCATAGCAACGCTACGCCTATGTGTTGCTTAGCTGAACGTAATCCGCAGCACCAAATTGCCCCTGCACGGAGATTTATGTTGAATGCGGTACACTCTTGTCAAATAAAAAGACCAAGAGGAACTCTAAGCTATGCCCCTACCATCGTCTCTATTAGCCAAAACCATTCAAGCTCGCGGCACCACAGCCAACGGTGAGCCACGCCGTTTAGGCGTAGAGATTGAGTTCGCAGGTCTATCAGGCGAGAACATCGTAACCACGCTGCAAGAACATTTTGGCGGTTCAGTGGAGCATTTAACTGCGTTTGAGTTCGAGTTGCGCGATAGTGAACTCGGAAACTTTAAAGTAGAGCTCGACTCGCAAGCCATTAAAGCAATAGGGGAGAATCAAGACTCCGAGTTGGCGGGTAAAGTCATCGATACAGTGGGTACACTCGCTGAGACGCTCGTGCCGTGGGAAATAGTCGCGCCGCCCATTTCGTTGCAAGACTTACCCAAGCTGCTGCCATTAATAGACGATTTACGCGAGGCTGGTGCGTTGGGCACACGCCACGCACTGCACTACGCCTTTGGCATCCATCTCAACCCAGAGTTGCCCAACCAAGATTCCGCGACCATTGTGCGCTTCTTGCAAGCCTACTGTTGTCTTTATGAATGGATAAAAGTACTGGAAAACACCGATCTTGCGCGGCGTATCACCCCCTACATCAATCACTTTGATCCCAAGTATGTTGTGCAAATACTGGCGGCTGATTACGCGCCGACCCAAGAGAAGTTGATTGACGATTACTTAGCGCTCAATCCAACCCGCAACCGAGGCTTAGACATGCTGCCCTTGTTTAAGCAACTCGACCCCGCTCGAGTGGAACGCGTGATTGACGATGAGCGGGTTAAGGCACGACCTACATTTCACTATCGTTTACCGAACTGTGACATCGACAACCCCGACTGGAATCTCGACCAAGCTTTGGATACATGGTGGCGCATCGAAGAACTCGCGTTTAGTGAACACTTAGCGCGAATTGCAGCGGAATATCACGGTATTTTAAGTGGAAGCATTCCCGAGACTGGCGAGCACTGGGCGGACCGCGTTGCGCAGTTACTAGACCTGCCAACTCGCGCTTAAAGACCAAGCCGCTTCATGCACGAACTGGATCTGCACAAAATAACGCAACCGTCGCGCCGCCTGCGCGGGCAGCGTCCCGTCATTGCGGTAACCGGCCCCCGCCGTATTTGGAAATTTGGTTGGTGGGCCACTCGTTGGCGACTCTGGCGAGTGGGTGCCCGTGGCTTCTATATTTGTCCTGGTCAGACCCAATTGCCAGATCAATTACACGGCATGATTATAGGAGGTGGCGACGACATTGACCCAGCGCATTACGGCGCAACAGGCGCGGCGGGCGCTATCTACGATGCCAAGAGAGATTCTATGGAACTACAAATGATTGCCTTAGCCGACAAGTGGGCCCTGCCAGTACTAGGGATTTGTCGGGGAGCACAACTGATCAATGTCTTCAAACAAGGCAATCTGCTCAGCGATCTACGCCCATTACGCACTAAAACCCCTAACCGTAATAGCCTGTTTGCAATTAAATATGCGGCGATCGACAAGCAAAGCAAGCTGCGCGCCATATTGCAAACCTCGCGCGTTAAAGTAAACAGCCTTCATCATCAAGCCATCGACCATGTGGGTGAGGGCCTAAGCGCTGTAGCGTTTGATGACGATGGCTTTGTGCAAGCAATTGAAGCCACCGGACAACGCTATCTAGTGGGTGTGCAGTGGCATCCCGAATACTTGCCTTGTCGAACGCCCCAGACCCGCCTATTTGCCTCACTCAAGCAAGCCGCTTTGGAGTATGCTCAAGATTAGTTTAACTTCAGCCATCATGGTAGATGACACGCAACAACTGGAATTTTAATTGGGAAGACGCCAGCCAGGTGATCATTGGCGCATTCGCGCTGGGAGTGCCTATTTCGTTTTCTGAGGAAGCATGGCGCATGGGCGAAACGCTGGCCACCCCCAACCTAGTGCTGCTATGCACCCTGTCGCTGTTGTTCTTGTCGCTCTACACCTATCAAGTGGTTTTTCAGGGCGCGATAGATGGCCGCGTGCTTGTCTACCTAGTACGTATAGTGCTCGCCTATGGTCTTACCCTACTCGTAGTCGGCCTCATTCTTGCCGCCATTGATAAATTTCCCATCTGGGATGACCCTGGCGTCGCGTTTAGGCGCCTGTTGATCATCGCCATGCCCGCCTCGATGGGCGCGATCATTGTTGACAGTTTTGACAAAGAATAGACTTACGAGCCGCCGACAAAACCAAGCTGTCGCCATGCCTCATACGCCACAAGCGCTACTGAATTAGATAAATTCAAACTACGATTGTTGCTCTGCATAGGAATGCGTAGCCGCTGCTGTTCGGCGAACTGCGTCATCACCTCGGGCGGCAAGCCGTGCGTTTCGGAGCCAAACACGAGCGCATCGCCCTTAGCAAACTGCTCGTCAACATAGTAGCGTTGCCCCTTAGTGGTAATCGCAAACAGTCGCTGTGGCGCTACTTGTGCGACAAACTCAGAAAAGTTGGCATAGCGTGCAACGCGAGCCAGATCGTGGTAGTCAAGACCCGCGCGTCGCAACGCTTTTTCCTCAAAATCAAAACCCAGCGGTTCGATCAAATGCAGACTAAAACCGGTATTCGCCATCAAGCGAATCACATTGCCCGTATTCGGGGGTATTTGTGGATTATGTAGAACAATATGCAGCATGTGGCCGTACAAAAAGTGTGTGTGGGCTAGCCATAGTTTCGGTTTAAATTTACACGCAGAAATGGACTATTTCGTCGCACAGGATACACCATTTTCGACACTGACTACGCCGCTCGTGTGAGTGCTAGTGTGGCCTGCCAGAATTATTCCTGCAGGATTCGGAGAATACTCTAATTGCGTGTAAAATCGCGGTCTTACACTTTTAAAGCCCCGTCACGCAGGAATAAACAACGCAATGAAAGTTTTAATTATCGGCAATGGAGGTCGCGAACACGCGCTCGCGTGGAAAGTCGCGCAGGCTGCCAATATCACGGCCGTTTATGTCGCCCCTGGCAATGCAGGCACCGCCTCTGAAGCAAAAGTCACTAATGTCGATATCGCCGTTGATGCAATTGACGCGTTAGCCGACTTCGCCGCAGCTGAACAAATAGACTTAACCATCGTGGGACCTGAAGCACCGCTTGTGCTGGGTGTCGTTGATACATTTCGAGCTCGTGACCTAGCCTGTTTTGGGCCGACTAAAGGGGCGGCGCAACTTGAGGGCTCCAAAGCATTTACCAAAGACTTTCTGGCTAAACATGGCATCCCCACCGCTGACTATCAAAACTTTACCGATGCCGAGGCCGCCTGCGCTTACATTGCTGACAAAGGCGCCCCCATTGTTGTAAAAGCCGACGGGCTAGCCGCCGGTAAAGGCGTGATTGTTGCTCGTACGGTGGCCGAAGCGCAGGAGGCCGCACGAGACATGCTTCTGGCCAATAAATTTGGTGACGCAGGCGCACGGGTGGTGGTAGAGGAATTTTTGGAGGGCGAAGAAGCCAGTTTTATCTGCATGGTGGATGGTCAACATGTATTACCACTAGCCACATCACAAGACCATAAAGCCCGTGATGCGGGTGATCAAGGGCCCAATACCGGAGGCATGGGCGCTTACTCGCCGGCTCCCGTGGTGGATGCACGATTACATGAGAGAATTATGCAGGAAGTGATCTTCCCTACCGTACAAGGGATGGCCGCAGAAGGCCATCCCTACACCGGCTTTTTGTACGCTGGCATTATGGTTGCCGCGGACGGCACGCCTAAAGTGCTCGAATATAACTGTCGTTTTGGCGATCCCGAAACGCAACCGATCATGTTGCGGCTTAAAAGCGACCTCGCCCAACTGTGCCTCGCCGCCTTAGACGAACAGTTAGACCAAACCGTGGTAGAGTGGGATGACCGTGCCGCCTTAGGGGTTGTGCTTGCTGCGGGCGGTTATCCTGAGGCATACGCCAAAGGCGCCGTAATTACGGGCATAGACGCCGCGAACAGCAGTACAGTGAAAGTGTTTCAGGCTGGCACGCAACAACATGGCGAAGCGCTTGTCACCAATGGAGGGCGCGTTTTATGCGTGACGGCACTTGGGGCTACGGTTACGGCGGCCCAAAAAGCGGCTTACGAGGCAATAGAAGAAATTGCTTGGGATGGCATGTTTTATCGCAGCGATATCGGTTACCGAGCGGTCGCGCGCGAAGCGGCTGACGATGCGGCTATAAGCAATCCGCTGTGATCCAATTTATCGTTTACTCAGCAAGACTTAAATAACGGCAAACTTCATCCAGCAACAATGCAAGCCTATCTCGACCTATTGAACGATGTGTATACCAACGGTGTGGGCAAAGAGGACCGCACCGGTACCGGCACGCGTAGCGTGTTTGGTCGGCAATTACGCGTTAATCTAGCTGATGGGTTTCCTCTGCTCACCACTAAGCGTGTTTTTCTACGCGGCATTATTCACGAACTGTTGTGGTTTGTGCGCGGCGACACCAACATTCGGTATTTAGTTGAAAGCGGCGTTGGCATTTGGAACGAATGGCCGTTTCAACGCTATGTGCAAGATCAGCAATTAGATATCGAAAAGCATTCTGACCAGTGGCACTCAGAGTTGAAAAGGTTTGTTCAACGTATTCAGGACGACGCAGAGTTTGCGCAGCAATGGGGCGAACTGGGTCCGGTTTACGGTAAGCAATGGCGAGACTTCTCGGGAGTGGATCAACTGGCTTGGGTGGTGAGTGAGATTAAACGCAATCCGTCATCGCGACGCTTAATCGTTTCTGCTTGGAATCCACCAGAAATTGAAGAGATGGCCAAAGCGGGATTACCTCCCTGCCATACACTGTTTCAGTTTTATGTGTCCCACGACGGCAAATTAAGCTGCCAACTGTACCAACGCAGCGCTGACCTGTTTCTTGGTGTGCCGTTTAATATTGCCAGTTACGCATTACTTACCTTAATGGTTGCACAAGTTTGTGATCTCACGCCGGGTGATTTCGTGCACACGTTTGGTGATGTACACATTTACAATAACCACGAGAAACAAGTGCTAACACAGTTGGCAAGACAATCCACCGCGCTGCCAACAATGCATCTTAATCCGCTCGTGCGGGACCTCTTCGCGTTTCGCTTTGACGACTTTGAACTACGCAATTATACCCCTGCGCCGGCTATCAGTGCGCCTGTGGCCGTTTAGAAAGGTGCTACTATGGAGATCGTAATGGTTGCGGCCATTGGCCAAAATGGTGAGATGGGTAACGACCAGCAGTTGCTCTGGTATTTGCCTGGCGATCTACCGCGCTTCAAGCAGCTAACCATCGGCGCGCCTATCATCATGGGGCGTAAAACGTACGACAGCATCGGCAAAGCCTTACCGGGTCGAACCAATATCGTCTTAACGGCAAACACTGATTGGTCTCGGCCTGGCGTCACTGTGGCGCACACCATTGATGCAGCGCTAGCAGTGGCCAAGAGTGAGAAGCCCAGCAAAATCTCCATTATCGGCGGTGGTGAAATCTATAAATTGTTTATGCCATTCGCAACGCAGTTAGAAATTACCTACGTTTACGATGCCCCCGTTGCTGATACGTATTTTCCCAACTTCAGCGAAGACGAATTTACCGAGACCCAGCGCATCAAAATTCGCGACACCCACCCACCGTTCGACTACATAAGCTATAAGCGGAAATAATATGACAAACAAAGCCAAACAGATGGTCGCCGAAGCCGCCATTGACTATATTGAATGGGATTGGATAATTGGGGTTGGCACGGGTTCGACGGCCAATTGCTTCATTGACGAGCTTGCCAAGATTAAAAACAAAATTGATGGCGCCGTGGCCAGTTCGGAAGAATCTGCGGCGCGACTCAAAGGACACGGCATTCGCGTGATTAATCTTGATCAAGTAAACGAGCTGCCCATTTATGTGGATGGCGCCGACGAAGCCACTAAACACTTGCACCTCATTAAAGGTGGTGGCGCGGCACTGACGCGCGAAAAAATTGTGGCGGCGGCGAGCAAGCTTTTTGTGTGTATTGCCGATGAGTCCAAGCTGGTGTCGATGCTTGGCGCCTTTGCACTGCCGGTCGAAGTGATTCCTATGGCCAAATCCTACGTAGCACGCCAATTAGTAAAACTCGGCGGCAATCCGGTTTACCGCGAGGGCGTGATTACCGACAATGGCAATTTGATTATCGACGTTCATGATTTAAAGATACTTGACCCAGTAAAATTAGAAACTCAAATTAATCAAATAGCGGGTGTGGTGACTAACGGTTTGTTCGCCGCGCGGCCCGCCGATGTGTTGTTACTCGGTAACGACAACGGAGTTAGCAAGTACACTGCATGAAACTTAATGTAGCCTTAATTACTGTAATGCTCGCTGGCTTTTCCCAAAACAGCAAAGCGGATTTTGCGAATACCGAAACCCAAGTGCATGGGTATCATGCGTTTGGGTTTTCAGAGGTCGCCATAGTGGCGGGCTTTCGCGCACACGGTCATCGCGTTTACCTAGACAGCCTCAATACAGCACAAGCACTTGATGTAGCAATCGACGAACTGGGTCGCAGGCCTTCTGAAAAGACTTTACAAGCCGCGCGAGATGCATGGATTGCGGCACGCGCACCCTATTCTTACAGCGAAGTACTGCGTTTTATCTTTCCGCCCATTGATCACTGGGATAAATCAGTTAATGCATGGCCGTTGGACGAAGGATTGATTGATTACGTCGCAGCTGACAGCGAATTTAGCTCCGACAACCCTTATGCCAATCTCAACATCATTGCCGATCCCAACCCGGTTATTCTTGGCAAGCGTATCGATGCCAGCCGCATCACACCAGAACTGCTCCGAGACGAACTCCACGAACTCGACTCGATCGAGAGTAATGTTGCCATTGGCTACCACGCGCTGGAGTTTTTGCTGTGGGGACAAGACTTAGACGGCACAGAGCGCGGCAATGGCACGCGTCCGTGGACTGACTTCAGTCGTAAACGTTGCACTAACGGTAACTGCGATCGACGCTTTGACTACCTGAAAAGCGTGAGTACCTTGTTACTTGAAAACCTTGCAGACATGGAACGCGCTTGGCGCATAGACGGGGAGATTTCAGAGCAAATATTGCTCGCCGAACCCACCGTTATGATCGAACAGATAGCGCAAGGCGTAATCACATTTTTAAATGCTGAATTGCTTTCCGAGAGGCTCAAGTTGCCCCTGCGTTTGCAAGACCCTGAGCACGAACTCGATTGTTTTAGTGATGAAACCCACGCGAGTCTCTATCACAATTTTTTGGGAGTGCGCATGCTGCTAATGGGGTGGTATCCGGGAGAGACCGCCGACGACGCCAAGCTCATAAATTTACTGCCCGACTATAAGGAAAATTACAACGGTGTGTACTACTCAGAAATTGCGTTACGCGCCATCTATAATGCAGGGGAGCTGGCGAAATCTGGCCAAGCAGCGGCTGCAATCAAGCCTGTGATCGACGATAAGTTTCAAGGCGAAGCACCACCTGCTTATGTCGGCTTCTTCGACGAAATGCTCAACCCCAACAATGCCGACGGCAAGGCTCTAATTACAGAGGCGATTAAACAGTTGGGCATGTTGTCGTTTCGCTTAATTGAAAGCACCAAGCGCTTTAATCAAAGTGAGCAAGGTCGATAAACGCTTTTCCACAACCGGTCTGCTAGTGCTGTTGGCCATCTCGTTACAGGTTGCATCGCAGCAAAGTAAAGAAGGCCTATTTGGTTCAATCAAAAACAATAACCAGTTTTCTGACCCAGACCCGTTACTGCGCGGCACCGAAGTGGGGGATTTTCAGCTGGGCAACGCGCTCTTTCGCAAATTATGGTCGATTGGCACAACCTCGGTACGCAGTGCCGATGGTGTTGGGCCCTTGTTCAATTCGCGATCATGTCAGCGCTGCCATTTAAAGGACGGGCGCGGCAACCCGCCGGGCGACGAGCATTCCTTTTCCCCATCCTTAGTGTTTCAATTAGCCACAGCGGCTAACATGGCCAAGCAAACGGATAACGTAAAGGAAGTGTCCGATGCTGTGGGGGATAGACTATACGGTCAACAAATTCAACCATTTGCCGCCAACGGCTTGCATGGCGAAGCTAATATTTTTGTTCGTTATACAACTGAAGAATTCACTTACCCCGATGGCAGCAAGCTCAAGCTTAATAGACCCACTTATCGCATAGAAGATTTAGCGTATGGCGAACTGGGAGTCAATACAACGCTAGCGCCACGCGTAGCACCACCTATGCTCGGCCTAGGGCTATTGCAAGCGATTCCCGCCGATGCCATTAAAGCGCAAGCTGACCCTGACGACGCCAACCAAAACGGAATTTCAGGACGAGCCAACTTTGGCTACAGTCTCGCCAACCAGCAAACGATGCTAGGTCGCTTTGGCTGGAAAGCATCAGCGCCTACCATTATCGACCAAGTCGCAGTAGCCTTTTCTGTGGACATGGGACTCTCAACGCCGTTGATTAATGTGCATTATGGCGATTGCACCGAAGCACAATCCGAGTGCAGACGCATAGCCCGCTTGCACGCGAAGGGCGATGCCGAGCCAGAGGTGAGCCCCGACATCCTCAATCTTGTTACGCTCTATTCAGAAAACTTAGCCGTGCCCGCGCCCCGCAATCAAGACCATCCAGACTATGCCGCCGGTGAGGCCCTGTTTAGCTCGCTTGGATGCCAGCAGTGCCACACCCCACAGTATGTAACCGGCACCGATGAATCCATTGATCCTCATCTACGAGCGCGTACTATTTACCCCTATACCGATCTACTATTACACGACATGGGAGCGGATTTAGCCGACACACAGCGGCAAGGTTTTGCGCTAGCCAATGAATGGCGCACGCCGCCATTGTGGGGCTTAGGTTTGACGCAAACGGTTAACCCGATGGCGCGCTTCTTACATGACGGCCGAGCAGCCACCATAGAGGAAGCGATTATTTGGCATGGCGGCGAAGCAGAGCCCATTAAATTGGCATTTAGCCAACTAAACCAAGCGCAACGCGAACAACTACTGTTCTTTTTGCACAGCCTGTAGCGCCGCGCTTTTAACTTTTTCTAGGTGGCTGCGTTACTTCACCATTCAGCAATTCTTTGAACGCAAGATAGCTTGGCATCTTGCGTAGGCTGCCTTCGCGATGGTCAACCAGGCCGTAACCTGGGTTAATTAATTGCCACCAGTACACGCGTTCTACCCACCCTGTTTGATAAGCAATTTGGTAGTACCACTTTAAGTATTTTGCTTGCGTTATTTCGTCGACGGTACGCGTGGGGTTGCCCGAATTAGGGGTATAGGGTTTGGTATTCAGTAACGGCCAATTGGTTTCGGTAATCCAAAGTTGATTAGCGCTGCGATTGGAAAGGCGCGTCATTGCCTTAATCAGGCGCAGCTTGTTATGTAAATCGAATAGGCCGTACTGAGTGCCGTACGGCGAATGGCGACGATTTACGTACAGCAAAGCGGCATTAGCGTCGATTTTAAACTTGGCAAAGTTGTAGAGACTTCGCCACGTCAGTAGTGGCTCAAAATCGATGACCGAAGACCCTAAGATAAAGAGAGTGGGAAACTCAGTGCGTAGTTCCTGCACTTTCTCCTGCAACTGCAAGGCTTCTCCTGAATGGCGGCACCCCCATTTAGTGCGATTAACCGCGTTACCAATCCAATACTGCCGAGTGAATTGCTGGGTCGCTGTTACAATGGTGCGTACGTGCTCCTGCCAGCGGTCTAGATCTTGCGTACTATCTGGGCTTTGTAAAATATTAACCAGAATATCTTTGCCCTGTAGCCCCTCAAGA
>CAYOXK010000005.1:0-65696 GCA_964407915.1 uncultured Gammaproteobacteria bacterium | reverse complement strand
AATGTCACGTCTTTGGCAAACCCAACCTCAGCAGGCGCTACTGCTCCGGAATTGATTAAATCGACCAGCAGCACGTGCTCGGCGGCGGGCAACAGTTGGCTGCTCAAAGTTGAACCATCGCTTGTGTCGGAATCTTGTATACAACGTTCGCGAGCAAGGCCCTGCATTACTTGAGAAATTTTTTGGGCTTCGGTGTACACCACTAGATTATTATTCGGGGCAGCCCAGCGACTAATCACCAACACCGTCATCACTGCAATCAACGAGACCACAATTACAAGTTGCTGTGCCATGTGCTTGGGCCTCGTTGTTGCTTTATCGCTCTACTCTATCGTGAGTAATAAGCGCGGCCCAGTAGAGGTCGTGGTACCCGTCGTGGCTGTATCTGCCGCACAAAATGCCGAAGCAATGCCATCCGCGGATTCGCCATAGCGAGACTTAAGCGATGCGCATGCCGCGTCGCCATCGGTGTCGTACATCATCAAGGCATCTGAGTTGGCGGCCACGGGGGCTATGTCTACATTAAGCCCATAAGCATTTTCGGCCACACCGTCGGTAAACGGTTCGATATCGTAACCATCGTCGGCCATTGTATCGATCGCGATTGCGGCATAATCGTTATTGGCGATGCGATACAGCTTGGCGGCATTTACAATTTTAGATACTTCCAAAATAGCCGAGTTCTTTTTAGAAGAACTAAAAAATCCCGACGATGCTGATACGACCGCTATGGTCGCGATGGCAATGGCGGCAACAATGGCGACGTATTCGATCGCTGTGAATCCATTCATTCTATTACTGTGTTTCATGGTAATGCTCCTTTTGTGATTTGAGACGGCTTTTAGTTTTATGCGTTTTACAGCATTTGCGCCGTGCTACAAGGCATCCGTTCCTGCTTGCATCACTTGCACAAATTCAAATAGACCCAGAACCAGCAACAACGACATCAACATGGTCACCGCCAATGTCAGCCGTCCAAGGCGTTTAAAATTACGCGTTAATAACACTCCAGCAATCTGCTGGGTTACGCTGAAGCCCTGCGCCAATTCCTCAGGAGTGTCGTCTGCGGCATTTAATTCAACCAAATGATAATTCTGCTCAGAGAACACGCGTCCGCGAAAACTTGGAATGGTCGACTCCCCGTCGCCAAGCTCGGCCAACACCCACAGCAAGCGAGTGTTTTTAAAGTGTGAGCTCAGGTAAATATCGGCCATGATTTGCACGGTTTGTTGAATAGGGATGCGTTGACGTAAAAACGCTGCAACCATGCCGCAAATGTCGTACTCAAACTTCAGATCATAGAAATTGAACAGCAAGAATTTTTGCGCCAGCGTGCGATCTTGCACATCCACAATGGACTGCCGTAGATATAGATATCCCAACGTAAAAACACCCAGACCCAGCGCGAGGTACAGACCGTAGCCAAGAAAGAAATTACCCATTTGGAACAAGGCCATGTCGGTACTACTCTTACCAACCTGCACCAACACATCGTGATACGTATCTTGGTGTGCTGCCGACAAATAGACCATAAAACCAAACAGATAGGCTGACGCCACAATGTAGGCGATGTTAGCGAATACAACGGTGCGCCAAAACGACACATCAGGACTGGTGCTTTCGCGCAAATACGCCACCGCCTGAACTAAGCCCTCTCGCCCATTAATAGATTCGCTTACCGCTAGCAACTTGGCCTCCATGGTAGAGAAGTGCCCTTGACTGTCCCAATACTCAGCAATGGGTTTACCATCGCGAAACGCATCTAATGCGAGCCCCGCCACGTCGCCCACTACGGGCGTATACGGGTGGCTGTGCATTGATTCGAGAATACGGCTTAAGGGTGTGCCGCTTTCTAACTGCGTACCCAACACCATAAGAAAGGTTTGCCGTTCGTTAAAATCGAACAGGATGTGATGGTTCTGCCAATTTAAAAATGCTCTAAACATTAATGCCCCCAGCACGCAAGGCCGCCGTTACATCGCTCGGCTTAAATGGATCTATCTTGTCTTCGACCAAGGTGGGATCAAACATGCCCTGCATTACTTTATGCGCCGCGTGACTGTGTTTGGTGTAGATACCGTTTGCCTCCATGTACTCACCAATTAAATAATGCTCTTTGCGCGCGACGAGCTTGCGCACTTCTTGCGACATTTCCAACACTTCGGCGATTAGCGTTATGCCTTGCACGCCAGTGCGACGGCAGGCACTGCATCCTGCAAAATTACGATAATAGATTTGATATCCTGCAAAAATTTCGCCGTAGTAAGCCGTTTTACGTTTATTGTCTTCTTCCGACATATTCGGCTTGCTCATAAAGGGACGTTTGCACTGCTCGCACAGCACCGGCACTAAGTTTTGAGAGACCACACCGTTCAAGAAACCTTCCACGGAGAGATCATCTCGCTCCATTCCTAGCTTGATTGCACGCGGAAACGCCGCCGCAATACTATTCGTGTGCATGGTCGTCATTACCGAGGTGCCGGCATAAGCAAGGGATGTAGCCGCATGCGCTGTTTGCTGAGAGCGAATTTCGCCCACAATTAAGTAATCGGGGTCCTGACGGACCATGTCTTTCATCACTCGATCCATCTCTTGATCGTTGTCGTTCGCAACCTCAAAGTGCGAAACATTAGGCAGCACTACCTCGATCGGGTCTGCCACTTCGCACACTGCATACTCGCGCGGAATATGGGCCATGATAGTAGTGAGGGTGGTGGACTTGCCTGAATTGGTCGGGCCCGTGATCAGCAGTAGGCCTTGATGTTTATCGGTTATGGTACGCAAATGAGCGAGTTGCTTGGCCGTGTAGCCAGCCACCTCAAGAGGCAATAGCTCTTTAGTGTTACGCAATCTCGACACTACCGTTACGCCGCGCTTTTCTGGGCTTGAATTAGCGCGCACCATAAACTCATCGCCCGTTTCAGCGTTGTATTTAAACGAGGTGTCAATTGATTGCTGCATCGAGAAGTCTTTCCCACCCTTGGTGGTATTGAACATCGCCGTGATGATGCGCTTGGCCGTGCTGGCCTCAACAATCTCGTGCGGGCGCAACAGCTGATTTACGCGAAACAAAATGATCGCTTCCGAGGCGCGATAGCGAATATGTATGTCGCTCGCTTTTTGCCGAATAGCCTCTAAAAACAACTGATTAATTTTTTCGTTATCGAGCATCGCAATGCCCGACGAATGTACTTTGCTTAACCCCTCTAAATACGACTGATAGATGGTTTCCGACACATAAAACAGATGTATTGGCTGGCCGTCGGACAATTTCTTGCACAATGCCACAAGGTGGTTCAGTGCTTGCGCAGGCGAGCTTTGCAACTTAGGTTTCACCGCAAATATCTCGTTTTGCCTAGTTACTAAACAACGCAAACTTGGGTTCTTCAGCAGAATGGCGGTCACGGCAGGCTCGGCACTCGCGGTCTTCGTCAACAATAAGCGATAATCACCTACTTCACCTTCTTTATGCACCACCACATCGCGTTCAATGCCGTTAACGCCTGCGTGTGGGCGACGCGTGACTTTCGCGTTGGCAACTACGCGACGCGGCTTAGACGAGCTGCGGTCAAACCAACCCATGCTACTCCCACTCCAATATTTGGATCTCACCTGAATGGCTGCGCAAGGTAATCTCGTAAACAGGTCGTCCATGTTGTTTATTACTCGTGCGCATCGCTACCGCCGAGACCAACGTAAATTGTGTATCGTTTACTTGCACGGTATCGCCCACATAAAAAACTTCGGGGTCGCGCTTACCTACGCGCAAAATAACTTTGGCCGGACGCACATCCCCATGGCTAATTTCTTGGTCGTAGGAGCGCACTACCACGGGCGTTACCCGTTCGAACGCTTTTGGGGGTTCAGGCGCGATGGCTTGGATGGGTGCATTATTGAATGATGCTTCACTACCCACATCTGGTGGCGCTGCGTGCGCAGCTTTTACAGGAATCGGGGACGCTGCAACTCGCTGTGCTTCGTCAGCCAACAAGTCCGCCAGAATTTGCTGCGTGCTTTTATCTGCGTTTAGCAACAACTTAGCTTGGTCAGCTCGCGATCCGAGTAATGCCAAGTCGCTCAAGGTTGCGTTTATAGTAGTGAGCATGGCTTTTACCTGCCGTAAATTCTCACTGACCGCTTCCTGGCTAGAAGGGGTATAGGCTTGCTCACGGGCCATGACGGGCGATACCCGTTCAAGCTGTGCGTTTCTTGCTTTACGCTCTGCAACGGGGTCCGACTGTACCGCCCACGCTTGCCCAATAAAGCAACTACACATCACGAAAACCGAACCTTTAAACGATAGACTTCGCATGGTTACCCCCTCCCAACCAATCGCATTTGAATGGTCATTTGCGCCGAACTTTGATTTGCGAAATTGAGCTGCATACCCTGTGTATAGGAAGGAATGCCGATCATCACATTGGCTAGGTTATATAGATTTTTTGGTGAGGTGTACTCACCCACGATATTGAATTGCCCCTCTTTAATGCCGTAGGCATTCACGGATGGCGTTTCACTTGAACCCGCAAAATTAATACGCGGTAGAGCCGCTGACATGGTCACTACATAGTTCTCAAACAGCTCCAAACCAAACTGCGCAACTCCAGGAATGGGACGTTCTAAATTTAGCTGCAATGTCCAAGTAGAGCTATTGGCGATATCACCACCCGCATCGCCCGCTGGCGAGAGCACCACGGCATAGTTTGGTAACACGCCAAGCGATTTATGATGTTCATAAAATTTGATAAATGATGCGGGCTCAACACGCCCACGGAGCGTGAGGGTAGACGCGCTAATCTCAATATTCTGCAAACCGTTACGCAAGTAATAGTGCAGATGGTCATGCAACCACTGTGCATACGCACGCAATTGTTCTACGGAACTATCTTTACCTACCTTAGGTGGAATAACGGCAGCGCGCTTTTGTTGTTCAATGCGCTGCTGTTCTAGTTCATAAGCACGGTAGCTATAAGCGGTAGCGAACAGAATTGCACATGCGCTCACAAGAAAAATGGCTTTGCGTATTTGCACTGGATGTCGGTATCCAGCTGCCGCGAACGCTTTTACCTCCGTCTGAAAAAGATGAGACTTAGTGACTCCCCGACCCGACAACAGTAACGCTGCGTCGATCACACGAATTCCCATCTCTTGGGAACCTTTAACGCCGCGCAAAGCGATCACTTCGTTTTGCCCTAAATCGTTTGCATCGAACTGAGCAATCGGCACTAAGGTCTCGCGCACTACAAAGCCTGACGACAAATTGGCCAAATAGTAGGTTTCGCCAAACTGCGCAATAATGCTTTCGTCTTCAAGTTGATAAGTAACCGCCAGCTGCTCTACTTGCGACGATAACGAAACACCAGACGCCCGCGATACTTTTAAACCCGTAGGCGTAAACAGGCAGTAGCGCGTACCTTGCTCTTTAATAAAGCGAACATACTGATTCACCCGATCGCGTGCGGGCAGTTGCGGGTCGGCAATCTCCATCTTTGGATTAAGCACCACAGGTACGCGTACCCCCGTTGCAGGATCCAATATTCGCTCAGAGCTGTAATGGTCGCGTTTGCCAAACATAGTAGCGGTTACCTCAATCCATTAGTCCAAGATATTGGACGTAACAAATATTAATGATTGTGTGCGGGTCTCGTTCTTATCGACACTGTCTCCAAGAATAGGAATGAGGCTGCCGTTCACTACCTCGTGGGCTCGCGACGATGTAATTGAGCCGGCCACGGCGATCGTTTCACCATCGATCATCGCGAACTCATATTGACTCTGCGCGACTTCAGTAACCGGTAATTTGCCCGACACAAGCCCAACACCCTCATCTCCACCAAATTCAAAATCATCAAAACGCACCAAGCTCGAATCTTCAATCGTCATCTGGATATACACGCGGTCTCCCGAAATGGTGGGATACAGTTGGATTGCCGTACCGGTATTGGCTTCTTTGGTTTCGATAGTCGGTGTATTTGATTGCGTGATGCCCGTGGTGATCTGATCTACGGTCACGCCCGAAACGTATGGCGTAATGCGCGTGCGAATTTCGTTTACCTGTTCGTTATTACTGACAATAAATTCTTTAGCGGTACGTTTGGTAACGGCGCCCTTACCGCGCAATACTTTGAGTAAAGCCGTAGCTCCATTCAAAGTGCTATCCGCGTTTTCCACACGCAGGTTCAACGAGGTAGGCGCACTTTGTGTGTTTACTTGCCCGCTGCCAACAATCGCAAAGTCGGTAATAAATCCTTTTAGTCTCTCTGCATCGGCAAGTAAGTTCTTAATATCGAAGTCGAACGAGCGTTGGCCCAGAGCACTTAAGTTTATGTCGTAGATGTCCATACGAATCGCCACGCGCCGCCCCGCTGCGTAATTGAGTTGATCTACATATTGCTTTACTTGCCGTAGCACGGCATGACTCGCTTTCACGGTCACTGAGTTGGCGGATGGGTTGATGGTGAAGGTATTTGGTGACATCACCATACTCGCCAGCGAAGTGCGTAATTCTTGAAAGAGATCGATTGGCTGTTGGCCTGTATCAACGCTGGCCGATGCATTGCTAAACCGAAACATTTGCTTAGCGCCATGGGTATTCGACTTTATGGGGAATGTTTGTACCAATAGATCTGAAAAAACCACCACCCCATTCGACACTGAATAGGACCATCCCGCCTGGCTGGCAATCGCATCGAGATGTTGTTTAATCGTTGTCGCTTCAGGTGGATTGCTCACCAAGACGGCATCTGCTTTGTTGCGGCTACTCGTTTTGGAAAGGGGCACGATATCACCCGTCGGCAAGGTAATATGCGTGTCGCCAGAGCTAGGATGTTCGGCCGCGTTGTGCGCGAGCAAATCCATTCGAAACGGCCGACCGTCTAATACCGTTGCAATCGCTAACGCGACGGGCGCGTCGTCGTAACGCGCAGTAACTTCATCGCGCAACCATTGTGCCGAACGCGGAATTCGCACCACTCGCGTAGGCCGCGATGCTCGCTCCTGTTGGGCATGTAAATAGCGATCCTCTGTTTCACGCGCGTTTTGTGTTTTACGAATATCGTCGTCCACCCGGGCAGAGATGCCGATTGCGTCTTTGCGAGCAGCCGACTCACAGGCTGTAGCACCCAATAGAACTAAGGCGAGCAGGAACCATCGGTGTGCAGATAGGTTTACCATTCCTTGATCTCCATTCCTTCCAGAATTGCGCCGCGACTCGGCTCAAAATCGATGGTTTGATCTAAGCTGTTACGAGTACCCCGAATCAAATAAGTCGCTTCAATGGCGTCGAGCAAAGCGGCAATACCAGCCACTCTGAGGGAATAGCCTTTAGCAATCTCCATGTCATATTCGTATTCTTCGTCGCCAATTCCCCAGCGACCAATGGTCAGACCGCATTGCGCCAACGCTCTAATCAGGTTGGCCTTGAGCAAACCTTGCGTGAATTCAAAATTTGCGCAACTGGAAGAATGCGATGGCGAAGAATTGAAAGACAAGGGCGTTCCCAAGGGTGCATTAGAAGCGCTCGCGCGCACTGATTGCGAAGTGGCAACCACCGTTTCAGGTTTCACTCGAGTTGTTGTGGGCGCGCTGAGTGCTGCCTGCGAAAACAAAGCGGGAGCGTCCACCTTCGAGGCGCTTATCAAATCGGTCATGTGAGATTCCTGATTCACATGATTAACTCGAGCGGCCCTCTGGCTTACCACCTTTGCACTGTGGCCAATTCGCCACCCAGATTGGCTAGCATTTGGAACGGCGGGCTTTCGATCGCGCCTCGCTTCGGCGAGAGTCTCGACTTGTGTGCTGGGTGCAGAATCGGGAATTTTGTCGAACGCTTGTGTGCCCGACGCCGGTTCAAACCTGAAGTCTGCCGTACTCAAAAGAGGCCACGCGCACACCGCGACGATCACAGTGCGACGGATAACACCGTGATGACTGCGACCGGCACCGCTTGTAGTTGTGCCAAAAATGCTGCACGCGAGAACCGCGCGCACACCGTCGATATACCCCACAATACTCCCCCCGAAGTTGTAAGAACTTCTTTTTACCACCGTGTCGCGCAACTTTTCAAGGCTTAAAAGTACGGTTGTGTGGCAAGTACATAATGGTCACTTAAGCAAAGAGAACCGATCTTGCTGGCTATATTCTTTAACAATGGCGTACAGCATCACCTTGCTGTATTGCGCGATCTCGCCCGTCACCATCTGATTATTCAGCATGTAGTCGAACACTTTGTTATCCGTTATTTTCTTACCCGGCAAAAGCTCGTGCAGTAGATCATGCGTTTCTAGATAGCAGTAATAGACCTCGGCTTTTTGCTCATCGCGCTCTTCTGCACTCAAGGGCTCGAAATCTTCTAAGCGCAATAGATCACGCTGGCGCTGCGTGAGCGCACCAGTTAAATAGATAGGAAATAATTCAGAATTAGTCTGCAACATAGCGAAACTCCTTTTCGTTTAGCAGCTCAACACTCATTGTTGAGCCGTGTCTTAATAAACCCAACTCCGCGGGCGCGAATACTGGGTCTAACTACGCACAATCCTTGTGCAAAAACCGGCATCAAGCGATGCGCGGCCGATCATTATTTTAATTTACTGTTTGTTTGTCAAACGGTTAAAAAACCGAGGGCTGAAATCAAGATTGTCAGACAAGCGCTCTGCCCTTAAATCTACAAGTAAAATAGTGTCTGCGCTAACTGCAGCTTAAGATTAAAAGCGCAAGACAAGGGCCAACTTTTAGTGGGTGGTTAGCACCCCCTTAAGTCTTAGCGTCAATCTAACCAAAACACGTGCTCGACGGGCTCGCCAAACGCTGCAGCAATTTTAAGCGCCACTTCCAATGATGGTGAATAGCGGCCTTGTTCGATAGCAATGATGGTCTGACGCGAGACGCCGACCGCCTCGGCCAGTGCCTGCTGAGTCATGCCCGGTCCGGTCGCGCGCAGTTCACGCACACGATTCTCGACCTTAGCGCTGCCCATCACACACCTCTGCGGTAAAAATACAAAGTTAGCGACAGTTCGACGATAGTGGCTATGAATACTATGGCCATCAACGCATTCGCGATCAGAATGGGTGAACCAGCCACGGGGTCGCCAAACATGCCGCCAATCAGTATCTGAAAGACAACACCGATGACGCCAAGGCCTAGGATCATTCCGCCAACACTCCTTGCACGCCGACCAATCAACTGATCACGCTCGTCTTCCTCCTCCGGTTTCGCGATAATGGCAACCAGCGCATGATAAGCCACTAGCACCGCCACCAGTAAAGCCGTCAATCCCGCCGCTAGGCCTAAGTTGGAGGCGGGATGCAACTGCCCAGCCTGCCACATACTCCAAGCCGAACGAAAATACATAATTCCGATCAACCCGGTGGCGAGCAGCGTACCCCACGTACTCTTTTCATGAAAAGATAGGTTCAACATAGTTTTAGCTCCGTTTTGTTGTTGAGAACCGCAATGTAAAACATACTTTACATTAAGTAAAGCATGTTTTACATTTTTAGGTAAAGCTACGGATATCCGATTAGCCAGTTTCGAGTGCATAACTCACCTCTATTCCTACGTCAGACGGGCTGAATCTCGCGTTCACAATCACCCTCTGTATACGGCAGCAACGAGCTCGCCAGTGTAATAGCTTAAAGCCCTTTATCTGGTTCGCTGCCACACAAGAGTTGAGCAACACAGATCTCTCACTAAGCTACCATATCTAGGCTTTACCTTGAGCCCACCTAATGGTATGAAAGCAAGTCACTCATCGTAACGCTCATGCCATATGACCTTTCTGAATGAATTGCACTTAGGCCAACTTCAAAGTGCACTAGGCCTTGTGGCGTTTCCGCTCATCGCTTGGGCCATTTCTAAGCACCGCCAACGCCCCAATATTAAACTGTGGTTTAGCGCGATTGGCTTGCAACTGCTGCTCGCCGTCTTGTTTTTACACCTGCCGTGGTTCCAAAACGTGTTTACCGCAATGAACGATGGCGTGTTGGCCATTGAGCGGGCGTCGCAAGCCGGCACTTCGTTTGTGTTTGGTTATTTGGGTGGTGGGGCTTTGCCATTTGAGGTGAGCGATACCAGCGCGCTATACATTATTGGCTTTCGTGCGTTGCCATTGATTTTGGTCATTGGCGCGCTCACCGCGTTACTGTCTTATTGGCGTATTCTGCCGTGGATCATCGAGCAGCTCGCAAAATTGTTTTCGCGCAGTCTAGGTATCGGCGGCGCGGTTGCTTTGTCGGGGGCGGCCAATGTATTTGTGGGCATGACTGAAGCCCCGCTGTTTATTCGGCGCAGTGTTGCCAAACTCACCACTTCAGAATTATTTATGGTGATGACCCTAGGCATGGCCACGGTCGCTGGCACCGTACTCGTGCTGTACGCCACCTTTTTAGGGCAGGTGATTCCCAATGCGGTGGGGCATATTTTGAGTGCCTCTATTTTAAGCATTCCCGCCAGTATTCTTATTGCCTTAACCCTCATCCCACAAACCAGTGGCCCCACGCCGGCCGAGGCCGAAGTCTATAGCGACTATCACGGGCCGATGGATGCGATAGCGCAAGGCGGTATTAGCGCCATGCAAATGATGTTGGCGATTGTGGCACTGCTGATCTGTTTTATTGCGCTCACCACGCTTACTAACGACATCTTAAGTTTATTGCCTGAAGTGGGCGGTGCGGCGCTTACACTAGAGCGCCTATTGGGCTGGATTATGGCGCCGCTCTGTTGGCTGATGGGTATTCCGTGGAGCGAAGCAACGAGCGCGGGATCGTTGATGGGGGTAAAGACGGTACTCAATGAGTTAATCGCGTTTATTCAGTTATCGCAATTACCCACCGAAACACTGTCGCCGCGCAGCGAGCTTATCTTGACTTACGCCTTATGTGGCTTCGCTAATTTTGGTAGTTTAGGCATATTAATTGGGGGCTTGTCGACCCTCGCGCCAGAGCGCCGCGACGAGATCGCCCGCCTCGGTATGTTGAGCATTGTAAGCGGCACACTGGCAACCTGCCTTACCGCAAGCGTAATAGGAGTATTACACTGATGATTAAAAAGATTGTTTTAACTTTGTTGGGTTTACTCGTGGCGCTGGTCGCCTTGGTCTTCGTTATTGGCTACGCAGCCGATACCGACACCGCTGCCATGGAAGCCAAGTACGGGCGCACGCCGTTGCTGCGCACACAAGCTTCGGGCTTACGCTACCGCGACGATGGCAATCCAAACGGTACAGTATTGCTGTTACTGCATGGAGCCAATTCGTCGTTGCAAACATGGGAGCCGATGGGAGAGGCCTTGGCGGCGCAATTTAGATTAGTGAGCTTTGACCAACAGGGGCACGGCTTAAGCGGACCACACGCACAGCACGATTACAGCGCACAATCTCGCGTGCAAGCGGGCCTAGAAGTGCTAGACGAATTGGGGATTGAAAAAGCGATCTGGGTAGGAAACTCGATGGGCGGCGGCGTAGCGTGGCGCGCGGCCTTACTGGCACCTGAACGCGTAAGTGGATTGGTGTTGATTGATCCCGCCGGTGCGCAAACGGGCGAAGCCATTAAACCTTATATCGGTGCACGCATTGCGAGCACTTGGATTGGGCAAAAAATTCTGCCGGTAATTACTCCGCGCTTTTTAGTCGCGCAATCGTTACGCCAATCGGTGGCCGATGCCAACACTATGACCGAACCGATGATCGACCGATATTGGGAAATGGTGCGCTATCCGGGTAATCGACAAGCCATGGCCGCGGCCATGACACAACCGCGCGAAGCACAACTCTGGCACACCATTAACACCATCACCCAGCCCACGCTGATTTTGTGGGGAGAGCAAGACAATATTATTCCGGTATCGCACGGCCGCGCGTTTGCTGAACGCATCGCCGGAGCGCAATTAATCACATACCCACAGGCAGGACATTTGCCAATGGAAGAGATTCCTACTGATGTGGCCGCGGATATTCAAACATGGTTTAGCGAGGCAATTGGCGGCTAGGGCAGGTGAGGGTAGCCCTTAACGCTTGATAACATTCGCTTTTAACGGCGCCCGAGCAATTCCAACAAGGGTTCGGGGTCGTCGGTAATAATGCCGTCCACGCCCATATTGATTAGACCCAGCCACTGTTCAACGGTATTGGCCGTCCACGGTATCACCTTAAAACCCGCTGCTTGCATCGCCGCGACGCTGTCCGCGGTTATTAGATTGCCGCGCGGCGAGATAATGTCGGCCTGCGCAGCGTTAGCCGCCGCAATCCAGTCGGCGGGGGCATCGCGAAACAACGCGGCGCGCTTAATAGAAGGAGCCTGCTGGTAAGCGGCAACTAAAGTACGGTGATCGAACGATTGCAGAGTTACGCGTTCGACTACGCCAAAGTGCCGAACGACTTCTAGCACGCGCGCCACAAAGTCAGCGGGTTGCGGTTGAGCTAATGGGTTGGCAGGATTGCTCTTGGTTTCGATATTAAATAACACCGTTTGGGCATTGGGGTGGTTCGACTCCGCAATCGCTTGGAACAACTCCGCTAAGGTCGGTATTGGCGTGTTAGGTACGGCTTGTTGATTAGGAAAGCTGGCATTACGTTGGCGGCCACAGTCAAATGACTTGATCTGCGATAGGGTAAGCTGATGCACCCACTGCTGTGCTTGAGCCTCGCTCAGCACCGTACTTTGGCAAATATCGGAATTAACCACTTGATCGTGCAGAATAACCACGTGACCGTCTTGGCTTACGCCCAAGTCTAACTCTAAAGTATCTACCCCAATTTCCAACGCATACAAAAAGGCCGGCAGCGTGTTCTCAGGAAAACGCGCTCGCGCACCGCGATGCCCCTGCACATCAAACGAATCGGGCACCGCAACCACGCGTGATGCAAAACTCGTGCGGGTTTCTTCAGCGCTTAGGGTTGGCAGTGAGGCGAGACTCAGCAGGGCGAATAGATTAGCTAAAATTAGACTAACTATAAGCCTGCCCCGCCGCACGCGATCAGAAACAATCTGAGCGCCGCAACATAATCTGTGCAAAGTAACCACCTTGATCTTTTTATGTTCTTGAATAAAAGGTAGAGTGTATTGGCACTCTGTTACAGCACCATGTAGAACGCATCGCGCACCAGATGCGGTAAAACCGAGTACCAATTAAGGATCGCTTATTCAACCACGCCAAGCCCAACGCCGCCATGTTAAAAGACCTTTACCCAGAAATTGCTGCCTACGACTCTAGTTTTTTAAAGGTGTCGGAGCTACACACCATTCACTTTGAGCAAAGTGGCAACCCACAGGGGCGACCGGTAGTGCTACTGCATGGCGGGCCAGGCGGTGGATTAAGCCCTACTTATCGACGCTATTTTGATCCGCGTAAATGGCGGATCATTCAATTTTCACAACGCGGCTGCGGACAAAGCACCCCTTTTGCCGAACTGCGCGAGAACACCACGTGGGATCTGGTGGCGGATATCGAAGCGTTACGTACGCATCTTGCGATTGACGCATGGGCCGTGTTCGGCGGCAGTTGGGGCTCTACCTTAAGCCTTACCTATGCGCAGACGCACCCCAGCCGCTGCACCGCGTTGTTCTTGCGTGGCATATTTTTGCTGCGCAAAAAGGAAATCGACTGGTTTTATCAAGAAGGCACGAGTCGTATATATCCCGACGCGTGGGAACACTTTTTAGCCCCCATCCCTGAAGCCGAACGAGGTGACTTAGTAGCGGCCTACCACAAACGCTTAACCAGCGACGACCAAGAAACGCGCTATGCGGCGGCCCGCGCCTGGTCGGTATGGGAAGCCAGCACCTCGAAATTACTGCAAGACAGCGATCTGATGAACGCTTTCGACCAACCCAGCTTTGCGGTGGCATTTGCGCGCATTGAATGTCATTACTTCACGAACAAAGGTTTTTTTGATAACGAAAACCAATTGCTCGACAACATAGATCGCATTCGGCACATTCCCGCCGTAATCGTACAGGGCCGCTACGATGTAGTTTGCCCCGCCGAATCAGCTTGGGAATTATCGCGTGCTTGGCCCGAAGCAAAACTCGAAATTATTCAAGATGCGGGCCATTCTATGTCTGAACCAGGCATACGCAGGGCTTTAGTAGCGGCCACTGATGCGGCGGTTCAGTAACCAAGCAACACAACACTGACTGCCGTTTAAAAATGCTGCATTTAAATCGTCGCCACTTTTATCTGCAGCGGTGGATGGCGCTTGCGCGGCGGGCATACATTCCTTACGATGGTCATTGCTGTGTATGGCGAAGCACACCTGAGAAGCTAGTCGCTGATAACGCTCTAGTGCTAGTATTTACCCAGGCTTTCTCTTCAATAATGACCTTAGGTTGGGCAAAGACATTATGGGTGTAATCCACAAAGTAATGGGTGCTACGAACGCGCCGTTGCAATTAAACATCAGACCGGCAAGGCGCTTAATAAAATACGGGGCACAGTTTACCGTCATACCACTGTGGCTACTGGTGGTGTACTTTGCCAATGCGGCGCAACAACCTTTGTTCAACGACGAGCAGCCCTTAACCGCCGTGCTCAGCGTTCCGCTTACCCAAACCTATGAGCAGAAGGGCGAGGATGCGCGGTTTTATATTGATGGTAATTTCAGCTACAAAGACACTAACGATGTAATAGTGCGGCTGCCGTTGAAAGTAAAGACGCGCGGTAATTTTCGACGGGCGCATTGTAATCTACCGCCCCTGCGACTCAATTTTCCTAAAAAGCAGGTTAAGAACACGCTCTTGCATGGCCAGGATAAATTGAAATTAGTCGGCCCCTGCCAACCTGGCGGGATTTTCAATGACTTGGTTGGATTAGAGCATTTGGCGTATCAGGTCTTTGCTACAGTGAGTGATTATGCGTTACACACTCGCGTGCTGAACTTAAGCTATGTCGATCTAGACGGCAAACAGAAGCCGCGCACCACCACCGCGTTTGTGATCGAAGATATTAGCGAATTCGCCAAGCGCAAACAGCTGAAACACGTACAGCCGCAAACAGCGAGCCGCTATCACTTGGATTTACACGAAACCGCTCTGCTCGAGATTTTTGCCTTGTTCATCGCTAACAATGACTATTCAACTCTCACAGGCATGCCTGGCGAGCTGTGTTGTCATAATGTTGAGTTGCTCGCGCCACCTGAAGAGGGCGGCAAACTCATTCCAGTTCCCTACGACTTTGATATGTCGGGCTTGGTCAATGCACCCTACGCCGCACCACCCGGCACGGTACCCATCAAATCTGTGCGTCAACGTTATTTTAATGGCTGGTGTAAAGACGACGAATATTATCAAGCGGGTATCGATAAGTTTAAACACCACAAAGCCGATATTATGGCGTTAGTAGACAGTTCACAATTAATTCGTGCGTCAATGAAAAAGCGCACCAAACAATATTTTGAGGAATTTTACGAGCTGGTTGAGGATCCTTCCCGCTATCAAAAAGAAATAGCCGGGCGGTGTCGTGGTTCAACGGTCGGTTAGCCTGAGCTTACCAACAAACTCACCAAATCAAATTACGGCTTACTCGCGTAGCGATTGCTGATACTCACGAATTCTAGTGTCGTCTGCAACGATCTGCGCCGCAGTATCGAGATAATCCATTACGTCAGCACTGCTGGTAGGTAAAGGCACGCGCTGACCGTTGATGAGCGCGTACGCGCGATTACCAACCAGCTCCAGAGCGGCATTAGCACCCCCGTAGTAGTCCGACAGACCCACATCCGCCACGATTACTTTGCCATTAAATCGCGGCAGCACCGTGTTTACTAGCGGAGTATGCCCCACTACCATGCGTTGCGCTCCAAGCTTACTGAGCACTTTATCAAGCAACGCTTCGTTCTCGGGCGTTTCAGGCAGTTCTGCCCAACCGCGATACCAAAACGGGCCCTCTGGGTCATCAATAATTGAGCCTTCGCCCCATAGCTTAGGATTTCTGATCTCCTCTCGCACACGCCGATTGAGCGTTCTTAAGCTTAAGCTTGCGTATTTGCTGGATAGGCCGCCGTGTACAAAAACAGTATCCGCTACCTTGACTGCGGTTGCACTGAGCAACGTCCAGCGGCCATATTCACCTTCAGGGCTCCATGCGTCGCGGTGCGCGACATAGCCAAGTGGAAATTGCTTGTTCCACTGTTCACGATGATCTGCTGGCAGCGCAAAAGCTTCGCCCCGCGGCGTGGTCGCTTTCAGCTGAGCCACGGTCTGTCGATAGTAAGCATCAAGACGACGTTTGGAATATTGATCTTTAAACGCGGCGTACTCGCCGGGGTGTACATAGCGCAAGTCACCGGTTACGTTCATTACTTCGTGATTACCGATCACGATATGCACTTTACCGCCCGCGCGGAGTGCTTGTTTACTTAATTTGCGTAACAGGTCGATGGCTTTGCGCGAGTCGGCACCACGATCAGTACTGTCGCCGAGCTGTACAAGCGTAGTTTTGCCGCCCGCCCAGCTGAGCTTTTCGTCCACTAAGCCAGTGGCCTGCAGTACCGCAACAAAGCGATCGAAATCGCCGTGGATATCGCCAATTGCAACAGTGCGAGCTATCGCGGCCGTTGTTGAGGAATTGGGTGGACTCGATACGCAGGCCGACGCCAACAGGCCAACACAGAGTGCTAGCCCAAGGTATGCGTTGCGAGCCAAGTTCATAAGGATGGCGTCTGACTCATTTGTCGGCCGCGACCGAGTGGTTATTGTTGGAACTGTCGTCAAGACTGTCGTTGCCCCCCGCGGCTTCTTGTTTGGCTCTGAGTTTCTCGCGCTTTGAATGCGCCGAATGTTGCGACTCTAAACCATCGCCGAACAAACAAACTCCAAGAGCTGTATAGGAAAAGAACACCGTGATGACTACCGCGATATCCAAAGCATGAATGCCGCCTGCGATTCCAACCGCAATCGATACAAAAATAAACAAGGTGTCGAACGTATCCGTCAAGGCGCGCCTAAACTGCACGCCAGCCACAATACCCGCCAAACTAAATGCTAACGCTAGACTGTGCTGAACCACCATGACGATACCCGCGACCACAGTGGGCAGCACTAAAGTGGTTTCGTCTAGCGAGTGATCGTGATCACCCTCGCGATGAATCGCTTTATGCACCCACGACACAGGGAACATGAGAAGCAAACATCCAAGCATGGCGTAGAAGAGCGAAAGCGCATCGTCAATTCTGAACGCGCTTCGAGTGCGCGTTTCAGCTGCCGTGAAATCTTCTTCTTCAAAATCACCATTCAGCAGGGCATCTTCCAATTGAGAGATCTCAAGATCGGCCGCGCCAGAGAGGTCACTCACACCACCAATCGGCAAGCTATCGACAAAGCCTGGGATAAATCGTATGCAGAGCGCAACGATCGCGATAAACACCACGTAGTACGCGGTTACCTTGCAGAGCACACCCCACAAAGCGCTACGGTCTTTTTTCTGCGGAACCCATTGCTCATCCATAGTTTATCTCGATGTTTAATTGTCGATGCGGAATCAGTGTGCTTTGAGCGACTTTACTGCATACGCCTTAAGGTCACAATGGGGTTATAGGGACAGCGCGATGTTCTCGCTCAAGCATCAATACTATTACCTACTGACGCGTGCACAATACCGCCGTCAACGGCAATGGTATCACCTACAATATAATCACCTGCGCGGCTCGCCAGGAAAATAGCGGTGCCTGCCATATCTTCAGCCACGCCAATTCGCTTAGAGGGAATCGACAGAGCAACTTCGTTGGCGTGATCACGCGCCGCACGATTCATTTCGGATGGAAAAGCACCAGGCGCGATCGCCGTTACATTAATATGATCGGCTACAAGCCGTGCCGCCAAACGCTTGGTTAAGTAGATGAGAGCCGATTTAGATGCATGATAACTATAGGTATCCCATGGATTTAGACGTAAACCATCAATTGACGCAATATTAATCACTTTGGCCGGTTGCTGCGGCGAGCCAGCCGCACGCAGCGAGCCGTGCAGTGCTTGCAGTAAAAAGAACGGTGACTTCAGGTTTAAATCCATCACTTTGTCCCACCCCTGCTCTGAGAACTCCTCGAACGGCATGCCCCATGCGGCGCCGGCATTATTGACTAGGATGTCTAACTTTGGTTCGCGACGCGCAAACTCAGCAGCCAAGCCTTGGCAACCCGCAACATTGCTGATGTCTCTGGGTAGCGAAATACATTTGGGTCCCAGTTCTTCAGCCACTGCATCACAAACATCGGCTTTGCGAGACGAGATGTACACGGTGGCACCTTGGGCTAAGAAGCCTTCGACAATCATCTTGCCAATACCGCGCGAACCACCGGTAACGAGCGCGATCTTGCCTTCTAAAGAAAAAAGTTTTGATGTATCCATAGTCATTTGAGATGCGAGTTAAATTGAGTGAAAAAATCGATATCCGTACTTATACGGTGAATGATGTGCGCTAGGTATGTGCACATCAGAGAGCTTACTGCGCGGTACATTACCAAGCGCTAAGCGTGTAGCAAGACATTGAGATCGCCATTATAGCCGCTTACTAAATAGCCGCTTACTAATCTCATTCTGCGAGATTGCGCATTGCTGTAAAAGGTCGCTGGGTCTCTGCTAAACTGGAGTTGCGATTCTTCCGCGCTATTTTTACTAATCTATTTATAGACAATCTACTTGAGAAAAAAAATGATAAAAGCGAGCTTAGTAGTAATTTGGGGGTTGGTTGTGGCCAACTTATTATTCACGTTACCTGAAATCTTAGTGATGCCGCTCAACGCGATCGGCTTGCTGTTAGCCGTAGCGCATGTGATTGAATATTTTATATTTCGTGCTGCAATCAAGGCCAAAGGCGATGGCGAGCCAAAGTCATTTATCATGACGTTTTTATTTGGTGTCGCGTATGTCAAAAACCTAAAATAATATTTAAGGGTCTGATACGGATAAGGGGCTAACGGCGATTCAATTGAGTAGTCGTTAGCGCAAAACTGTAGATCGGGCCCCAAACACGACCAAAACCCAAACACAAACACAATCAAAAACAGTAGGCATAAAAAAACCCGCCCTTATTATTATTGTTGGCGGGTTTCCCTTATGAGAGTGCTATTAATTGCACCTTCCTCACTCCTAGGTGACTTGGGCTTGACCTCAGTCGAGTTGAAAATTACTGCATCTGCGAAAGCTTGTCTAATACTTTTTCACGTTTTCTTCATATATTCGCAACAATTGGACAATATGTCTATTATGTCGAGAGGTTATGCAAGCTATACCGCCTGAGGTATAGCAGCAAAGGCGAAACTGCTGCCGCAAAAACCTCGCTAAATTCACCTCGGAAGCTATAATAGCGCGCTGTTATTAAGCACCCCCGAGTGGCTTTGCCCTCTGGCAAAAGGCTCAATGATTTACCGTGGCGCTTACAGGTGCCCACCCAATTCACCTCGAATAGTTCGAGAAAAATCCCGATGCCCGATTCTCAACCAGTTCTGAGCTTTCAAGACCTCATTCTACGCCTACAACAATTCTGGGCCGACCAAGGCTGCATGATTATGCAACCCTACGATATGGAAGTAGGCGCCGGCACCTTTCATACAGCCACGTTTTTAGGTGCCGTAGGGCCCGAGCCCATGCGCGCAGCGTATGTGCAACCCTCGCGCCGCCCAACCGATGGCCGCTATGGCGAAAACCCGAATCGCTTGCAACATTATTATCAGTATCAGGTCATTCTCAAACCGTCGCCGGACAATTTTCAAGAGCTGTATCTTGAATCACTGAAAGTCCTAGGCATCGATCCGTTAGTTGACGACATTCGCTTTGTGGAAGACAACTGGGAATCCCCTACACTGGGCGCTTGGGGCTTGGGCTGGGAAGTGTGGTTAAACGGCATGGAGGTCACGCAATTTACCTACTTTCAACAAGTGGGCGGATTAGACTGCAAACCCGTTACGGGCGAGATAACCTATGGTTTAGAGCGCATTGCGATGTATCTGCAAGGCGTTGAAAGCGTGTACGACTTAGTGTGGACCAATGGTTTTAAATACGGCGATATTTTTTACCAAAATGAGCTTGAACAATCGACCTTTAATTTTGAACATGCTGACGTCGAAGACCTTTTCAGACAGTTCAACGCGGCAGAGCAAGAAGGGCAATATTTGATCGACCAAAAACTCCCCCTGCCGGCCTACGAAAAAGTTTTAAAGGCTTCGCACAGCTTTAATATGCTCGACGCTCGGCATGCCATCAGCGTTACCGAACGCGCGCGCTATATTGGCCGTATACGTACCCTTTCGCGCGGCGTGGCTCACACCTATTATGAGGCCCGCGAAGCACTCGGCTTTCCGCGCGGTAAAGACCTTGTTACTGCAACCCTTAAGTCTAGTCAGGGAGGTACGCAATGAGCTCACCTAAGCGCGACTTCCTGCTGATCGAACTGGGCACGGAAGAACTCCCGCCCAAGACACTTAAAACGCTAAGCGATGCATTTACCCGCGAGATTCACGCGGGCTTACTCGAAGCACAACTCATTACCGATACGGCGCAGGTTACGCCATTTGCAGCACCGCGACGCCTTGCCGTTTTAGTCAGTGATGTGGCCGCTGCACAAGCTGATCAAACGGTCGAACGCCGAGGCCCCGCAGTACAAGCGGCATTTAAAGATGGCGTGCCGACTCAGGCCGCATTAGGCTTCGCGCAGTCTTGTGGGGTAACGGTAGACGAGTTAGCCCGCTTGGTAACAGATAAAGGGGAATGGCTAAGCTATACCGTTACCGAGTCTGGGCAAGACATCGAAGCGGTGGTGCAAGCTGTACTTGATCAAGCCATCAAAAAGCTGCCTATTGCAAAACGTATGCGCTGGGGCGACGGAGATGCTGAGTTTGTGCGTCCTGCCAAATGGTTAATGGCGCTCTTTGGCGCCGATGTGCTCAAGATTACCTGCTTAGGCTTGAGTGCTGGTCGCACGAGTCGGGGTCATCGCTTTCATAGCAGCCATTTGGTTACACTGAATAGCGCATCCGAATATGCCGCGCAGATGCTGCAAGAAGGTCATGTGCTGGCCAGCTTTGCCGAACGTCAACACGCGATTAAAACGCAAATATCCACTCTGGCTAAGTCCGTTGATGGTGTGCTCGAGGTCGACCCACAATTACTCGACGAGGTAACTGGTCTCGTAGAACATCCGCGCGCCGTTTTGGGTCGGTTTGATTCAGCCTTTTTGGATGTACCCCAAGAATGTTTAATCTCGTCTATGCGCGACCACCAAAAGTATTTTCATTTAACCGACGCAGCGGGCGCCTTGTTACCCTATTTTATTACGGTGAGTAATATTCAAAGTAACGACGAAGCACGCATGATTCAGGGCAACGAACGGGTATTGCGCGCTCGGCTTTCCGACGCAGAATTTTTCTGGACGGCCGATCAAAAGATTCGCCTTGCGGATCGCGTACCAGGCTTGGATGCGGTGTTGTTCCACATAAAACTGGGTTCACTGCTACAAAAAACTCAGCGTATTGAGGCTTTGGCGGGCACCATTGGTAGCGCGCTCGCAGCCAATGTAGAACTGGCGCAACGCGGTGCTTATTTGTGTAAAGCCGATCTAAACTCCAATATGGTTGGCGAGTTTGCCGAACTGCAAGGCGTTATGGGTCGTTATTGCGCCGAGCTCGATGGCGAACCCCAAGTGGTTGCAGACTGTGTCGAGCAACATTACTGGCCTAAATTTTCTGGCGACCAATTACCCAAAAGTCCCGAGGCGCAAGCGGTAGCGCTAGCCGACAAACTCGACAGCTTAGTGGGCATATACGCGGCGGGCGAAGTCCCCACGGGCGATAAAGATCCGTATAGCTTGCGACGTGCCGCTTTGAGTATTTTACGCATATTGATTGAAGGCGAGTGCAAGTTGGAACTGACGCAGCTCGTCGCGTGGAGTGCCGAGGCGTATCAAAGCCAACAGTTTGCGGTTGACGCCGACACCCAAAGCGCGATTGTGGACTTTATTCGCGGGCGCCTCACGGCCTATTACCAAAGTCAGAATATCAGCACCAGCACGATCAACGCCGTGGCGGCATGTGTGCCCAATAGCCCATTGGATTTTGAACACCGCGTAAAGGCCGTGGCGGCATTTATTCGTTTAGAGGGTGCCGTAGACCTTGCCGCGGCAAACAAACGTATTGGCAACATTTTAAAAAAGCAACAGAGTCAGCACGCAGCGGTCGATACGGCCCATTTAGTCGAGCCAGCAGAGCAACAACTGTACACTGCGCTAACCACCTTAGAGGCTGATTGTAACGCGCTATTCGATGCCGGCAATTATCAGGCGGGCTTGGAAAAATTAGCGGAACTGCGATCCCCGATCGACGTTTTCTTTGAGCACGTAATGGTGATGAGCGAAAACTCGGCTCAACAAGACAATCGCTTAGCTTTACTCAAACGCGTACAAGATTTATTTTTACGTGTCGCTGATATTTCCCAGCTGCAAAGCTAATCACGTAATGCTGCACGCTGAGTGCTTTTGCTAAGAGACGCTTTATGAAACCGATAATTCTAGACCGTGATGGCGTCATTAATATAGAGTCGCCGGAGTTCATAAAAACACCCGAGGAGTGGCTGCCAATCAAGGGCAGCGTAGAGGCTATCGCTCGGCTAAGCCAAGCAGGCTTTGCGATTATTATTCTTACCAATCAATCGGGCATTTCGCGCGGTCTGTTTAGCGCTGACATGCTCGGGCAAATTCATTTGCGCATGCTGGACGCTATTCATCAAGCGGGCGGTAAGATTTCCAGCGTCGCGTTTTGCCCCCATAAAGCCGAAGATAACTGCGATTGCCGTAAACCTAAAATCGGTTTATACACCGAATTAGCCCAACAACTTGGCATTTCGTTTAGCGGCATTTATTCGGTGGGCGATTCAATCCGCGACCTGCAAGCGGCGCAAGCGGCAGGCGCCATCCCTATTCTGGTGGAAACGGGTAATGGTAAACGCACCGCCAAAGAGATTAGTAAAGATGTATCTCTCAATTTAGCCGAAACACCCGTGTTCAAGGACCTGTCGGGCTTTGCGGATTGGTTGTTAATTGAGTCAAAGCCGTAGCGCACCCCCCCCAAAACACGTCACTAGTCAACACGAAACTCTAGCGCTTTTCTAACACTTTCGACGCTGCCCACGCTTATGATTTATTTACGCTCTATACTTTTCTATCTTGGTGAAGCATTGTCGACCGTACCGTTTACGGTCATATCGGCCCTGGTCTTCTTTGCCCCGCCGCGCGTTCGTTCGCGAGTGATTGCAGGGTGGGCGGTGTTTGTGGTGTGGTGGCTTAAAGTTTGCTGTGGATTACGGCATGAAGTAGAAGGTCTGGAGAATGTTCCAACCACGCCGTGTGTCTTTGCGAGTAATCATCAAAGCACATGGGAAACCATCGCAACCCAAACTTTCTTGCCACCGCTCGCTTGGGTCTTAAAAAAGGAACTTTTGAAGATTCCATTTTTTGGTTGGGGGCTGTGGATGACTCGCCCCATCGCCATCGACCGCTCTGATCGCAAAAATGCATTGGAGCAGGTGGTTGATCAAGGCAAAGACAAGATCAAAGAGAATCGCTATGTGCTCGTGTTTCCTGAGGGAACACGCACTCCCTTAGGTATGGAGCGGCAATATAAAAAGGGCGGCGCACGGCTCGCAATTGAAGCCGACGTGCCGGTCGTACCAATTGCACATAATGCGGGACGCTTTTGGTCAAGCGAGAGTTTCTGGATTAAGCCCGGGGTAATCACGTGCCGCATCGGGCCTGTCATTTCGCAAAAGGGCAAAGATGACATCGCCTTAACCGACGAAATCAAGCATTGGATTAAATCGCAGGATTTGTAAACGCTCCTAAGGTTCGTATTTGACTCCCTCGCTGTCTCGCGTAATGGTTACAGTGCTTTCGAATAAAATGGGTTTGTTTGTTAAACTGTTTGAGTTGTTTAACTAAGCCATCGAATGTTAGCCCCGTATTCACACCATAGGAACGCGGTGCGAGAGTAAATCGAATGAACGAACCCAACACAACACCCCCCACCGATACCGCAGTAGCGGATGCGGCGTCCCCCGCACGCATTGACTTTAACGAACAGTTACCGGCATTTGCTGACTTGCTCCCGAGCCAAGTACAGCCCTATTGGGAGATCGTACAAACTTACCCTGTCGTGGAGGCCTTAGCGATATTTACGTTGTTCTACGGCCTTGCCTTTGGTTTGCGCACCTATCTCATCATGCTACTCAAGCGGATAACCCACCACACCAGCACCACTATCCACGACGAGGTTATCGAGGGTCTTAGGCGGCCTATTTTTTCCTTTGTGATGTGGCTTGGATTGATCATCGCCACGCGCTCGGCAGGCTTTACTGAAGGTTTGGCGGGCTACATTACACCTTTCGCCCTAACCATGCTGGTGTTTGTACTAACGCGTACGGCCCTGCGTATTAGCAGCTTACTCATTACCGCGCTCTCTAAAGACCCAGTGCGATTTCAAAGCATTGACATACGCACTGAGCCCCTATTGATTATTGTCAGCAAAATATTGATCTTGCTGGTAAGCGCCTATACCGTATTAATGATCTGGGGTATCAATCCCGTGGGGCTATTAGCGTCAGCTGGGGTAGTGGGTATCGCGGTGGGTTTTGCCGCCAAAGATACGCTTGCCAACCTATTTTCGGGTATGTTCATTCTGGCCGACCGCCCCTATAAGGTCGGCGACTACATCAATTTATCAAGCGGGGAGCGCGGCAAAGTAACGCACATCGGTATTCGCAGTACGCGCATACTCACGCGGGACGACATCGAAGCCACCATTCCTAATGGCATCATTGGCAATGCTATGGTGGTTAACGAAAGCGGCGGCTCGCACCTGAAAATGCGCATTCGCGTGCCGATGGAGTGCGCCTACGACGCTAACTTAGATCAAGTTGAGGAAGTGTTGATGCAGGTAGCCACGAACCACCCAGAAATCTGTGCTTTTCCCGCGCCGCGGGTGCGGTTTCGGGGCTTTGCGGCCAGCGGTGTCTCGGTAGAATTACTCGGTTGGATTGATGAACCCGAGCTGCGGGGTAAAGTAATCCACACCCTCGTAAAGGATATGCATCGAGCCTTTCGCGAAAACGGCTTGGAAATTCCGTATCCTAAACGCGATATTACGATTAAGCGGGATGATTAGGCTGTCATTAGTCGCTCTGTGGCTGCTTGGGTGACGAGGCTGATTCCGTGGGCGATTCGGCCTTTGGGTTTTCGTCGAACCCTTCACCGACCTCATGCGTCGTGCGTCGTTGTTCCACCACATAAGCGCCTAACAACGCGGCCACGAATACAATTGGTAAGCCAAAAATCAGGCTAATTAGCCAGTACTCGCGGGCGGCCTGGTCCGACACCACGTTTAAGCTGAACAACACCGCAGCGAGTGCAACGCCGTGCCACCATTGCGATGTGTAGTGGTAGGTGACGGCCCCCACTAAAAACACCAACACAAACAGAATGGCAAAGATCATTGTCGCGCTGCGCCTAGGTAGCCAGTGTCGTAAGCGTTACAGTATGTAGCGCGCATAGTCTTCATCCTCTGCGAGCTCGTCTAAGTGCTCGTTCACAAACGCTTGATTAATAACCACGCGATCGCCGGAGCGGTCACTGGCCTCAAACGACACGGTTTCTAATAAACGTTCGAGCAAGGTGTGCAGGCGTCGGGCGCCAATATTCTCAGTGCTCTCGTTCACTTTCCACGCCAGCTCAGCCAAACGGGCAATACCGTCTTCGGTAAACTCTAAACCCACATTCTCGGTGGCAAGCAGCGCTTTGTATTGCGTAGTCAGCGCGGCATCAGGCTCGGTTAAGATGCGCGTAAAATCCTCAACCGTAAGCGCCTTAAGCTCTACACGAATAGGCATGCGTCCCTGTAATTCTGGAATAAGATCACTAGGCTTTGACAGCTGGAATGCGCCCGAGCCGATGAACAAAATATGATCCGTTTTAACCATACCGTATTTGGTCGACACGGTACTACCCTCGATTAACGGCAACAGGTCGCGCTGCACGCCTTCACGCGAAACATCTGGGCTTTTACCCGCTTCGCTGCGGCCCACGATCTTGTCGATTTCGTCGATAAACACAATGCCGTGATTCTCTAAGCGCTCGATGGCATTGAGCTTTATGTCTTCTTCAGAAATCAGTTTGGTGGCTTCGTCCTCGGCAAGCAACTTGAGTGCTTCTTTCACGGTTACTTTGCGCGCTTGTTTCTTTTGCGAACCAAAGCTTTGCATCATGCCTTGCAACTGATTGGTGATATCTTCCATGCCTTGCGGACCAAACAGCTCCACACCCACCTTGGAGGGGCTCACTTGAATTTCTATTTCTTTATCGTCCAGATCGCCTTCGCGCAGTTTTTTACGAAAGCGCTGGCGGCCAGCGCCTTCCGAGCTTTGCGCAGACTCAGCCGCAAAGCCCACATCGCGGGCTGGCGGCAATAATATGTCGAGCACGCGCTCTTCAGCGGCATCTTCGGCGCGTGCTTGTACTTTTAAGGTTTCGAATTCGCGTTCGCGTTTAACCGCTATGTCAGCTAGGTCACGAATGATCGAATCCACTTCGCGCCCCACATAACCCACTTCAGTAAACTTAGTCGCTTCTACTTTAAGAAACGGCGCGTTCGCGAGATTGGCTAATCGGCGCGCAATTTCCGTTTTACCCACACCGGTGGGGCCAATCATCAGAATATTCTTAGGGGTAATTTCGCGACGCAAATCCGCGTCGCTCACCTGTGTACGACGCCAGCGATTACGCAGTGCAATCGCCACAGCGCGCTTCGCGCTCGTTTGGCCGATGATGTGTTTGTCGAGTTCCTGAACAATTTCTCGGGGGGTCATTTCGCTCATGCTGGGTTCTCTATGGTCAATTCTTCGATCGTAAGATTGTGATTGGTATAAATGCAGATATCGGCGGCAATGTTCAATGATGCTTCAACAATTTCGCGCGCGCTCAATTCAGTATTAGCAAACAATGCCCGCGCGGCCGATTCAGCATACGGCCCACCGGAGCCGATGGCCATAACACCCCCTTGCGGTTCAATTACATCGCCATTGCCCGAAATAACAAATGACGCGTCTTTATCCGCCACGCACAGCAAAGCTTCGAGCTTGCGTAACATGCGGTCAGTACGCCAGTCTTTGGCAAGCTCTACGGCGGCCTTGGTTAAATTACCTTGGTGTTTGGCTAGCTTGGCATCAAACAGTTCGAATAAGGTAAACGCATCGGCCGTACTGCCGGCAAAACCGGCTATCACCTGACCCTTATGTAAACGTCTAACTTTGCAGGCATTGCCTTTCATGATGGTATTGCCAAGCGACACTTGGCCGTCGCCACCAATCACTACTTGGTTACCACGACGCACTGACAGTATGGTCGTTCCTCTGAATTCTGGCATGGGGTCTCCTATAGAAATGCGTGATCCTACGCAAAGTAGACAAGGCCGCATAGCGGCAGAGTAGCGATGAGCTTGGGTGAACAGTAACAGCTTACTTCGCTGTACTGGCGCTGAGCAACAGTCTAGTAATACTGGAGGTTACTTGATGATTTTCAAGTGCGAAGGCTTAGAAGAGCTACTTTTTGACGAGCCTTTGGTCGGGCCTTTCTTAACCGGCTTACCCGACTCCTTCTTAGCTGTTCCTGCGTCTTTTGAATTGCTCGTTAAGGAATGCGGTTTCTTTCTCGGTACGTCACTGCTGCTGACGAATGCTGGAGTACGCTCTTCAGACTCAAAGTATATTCCTTGTGAGTTCTCGCGCGCAAATATGGCCGTGATTGAATCAATCGGTAATTCAATGTGTTCTTCAACCCCACCGAAGCGAGCTGAAAACCGCAAAAACTCGTTATCCATCGTGTGCAGCTTGATCGCCGACGCGCCGATATTCAGAACGATATGTCCGTCCACCACGTGGTGGCGCGGCACTATGACACCAGGCGCGGTCGCGTTAACTAAAATTTGTGGGGTAAACCCGTTGTCTTCAGCCCACTCGTAAATGGCGCGCAACAAATAGGGTTTGGTAGCAAGCATAAGCAATCAATAGGCGTAAAAAGCCTTAAAAACCTCGCATGTCGCGTTCGGTATCGCTCAAACTATCTTGAAACGCGGGGCGGCTAAACAATTTTTCAGCATAGTCTTCAACTACTTGAGCCTGCCGCGGCAGGACAATATTTAGCGCGGGCAAACGCCACAACAAGGGCGCGAGCACTACATCCACTAACGTGTAGTCGTCCCCCATTGCATACGCTTGCTCTTGAAATAGCGGCGAAATTGAAATGAAGCCATCGCGAATAACTTTGTGCGCTTCTTTATCGCCTCTATTGGCTTGCAGCGCTTTAAACGAACCTAACCAATCACGGTTTAAACGCATGATCATTAGGCGTTGCTTGGCGCGCGCGACTGGGTCAACCGGCATCAAAGGTGGATGCGGCAACCGCTCATCGAGATATTCGTTAATAATGAACGCGTCATATAAGATCAGATCGCGATCAACTAGCGTTGGCGTCTCGTAATAGGGATTAAACTCGGCCAATTCCTGACAGGTGTCAGTGGGGTCTGTGTAAACCACCTCACACTCAATATCTTTCTCATGAATGACGATACGGCAAGCATGGCTTAGTATGCAGTCGGTGCCCGAATAAAGGCTCATCAGAGACCGTCGCGTTGATAATGTGTTAAGCATGATTAGGAGTCGCTTTAGTAAAGTTAGTGAGATGACGTTTGCCAAGCTTTAGTTTCTGGCAGGCTTACTGAGAAGAACGTCCTGATTGTTCATCGACTGTCGTGTTAATCGATTTGCGAAAGATGACCGTTTAGCAAAAGCGCAAGCTACAAAAGGTCACCGAACTGATTCGCTTACGGAAATCAGTTCGGTGCAAGCCCGAGCGTATTGTTGCGAGCGTCTTAGTAGTGGCTACTAATGTACGTCGCGCCAAAACTCTTTATTCAACATATAACAGAGCAACAATAAACCAATTAGGAAGGCCAAAGTGTACACGCCCATGGTTTTACGCTGCATTTGCGCAGGTTCGCCTAAATACGTTAGAAACAAGGTGAGATCTTCCATCGCCGCATCGAACTCAGCAGGCGTCATTTTACCAGGGTGTTGCAGTTCAAAAATGGTATCGCCAACGGTCGTTAACACCGCTTCGCTCGTGCTTGGCATTACCACGTCACTCTCGGCGTGCTCACCCGATTCAGCATGCGCAGCATCTTTTTTGCCCACTAAACGTTGCACGCCCTGAAGTTCGTACATCGCGTGTGGCATTGCTACATTTTGAAATAAGGAGTTATTCCATCCGCTTGGCGAGCTTTCATCTAAATAGAACGCACGCAGATACGTATAAATCCAATCTGGTTTACGCACTTTAGCAACCAACGACAAATCGGGAGGCGCCACGCCAAACCAACGCTTAGCGTCCGCCGCGGGCATCGTGGTTGTCATCCGATCGCCAGTCTTCTCGCTTGTGAACATTAAGTTCTCTTTGAGCAGATCCATCGGAATGTCCAAATCTTCGGCAACGCGGTTGTAGCGCGAATACTCGGCACTGTGGCACGACAAACAGTAATTGACGAACAATTTAGCGCCGCTTTGCAAAGACGCCTTGTCGCTCATATTCAAATACGCTTTGTCCAACGGCACTTTAGACCCGCCAGCCGCATAAGCCGTACCCAGAGTTGTAAACCCTAAGGCCAGCACCGCCGCGCAAGAAATGAAAGCTGATATTACTTTTTTCATAATTAATTCTCCCTTGCGACTAATGCGGTGTAAACGTGACACGTTCTGGCACGGGTTTGGTTTTTCCAATGCTTGTGAACCACGGCATGAGTATGAAAAACGCAAAATAGATAACCGTGCAAACCTGTGCCAACGCGGTGCGACCTGGAGATGGTGAGTTCATTCCCAAATACCCAAGAATCACAAAAGCCACCACAAATAACGCGAGTGCCACTTTAAATGGCCAACTTCGGTAGCGAATTGATCTAACCGGCGAGCGGTCTAACCATGGCAACAAGAAGAACACCACGATTGCGGCCGCCATCAAAATTACGCCCCACGCTTTGCCCGAGCCATAATCCAAGCCAGCGATCAACACTACGGCACCAACGCCAATAGCAATCTTGCTCTTAAAGCTGTACTTACCGAACACCAACATCAATAGGGCTGACACACCGGTAATAACTTGTAGCCAGAACAACAGGTCGTCGGTGCTCGCGCGCAGGATAGAGTAGTACGGCGTAAAGTACCAAAGCGGCACAATATCCACTGGAGTTTGCAATTGATTGGCCGGCGCGAAATTGTCCTTCTCTAAAAAGATACCGCCAAAATCAGGCGCAAAAAACACAATACCCAGATAGATAATCAAGAATCCTGACACGCCGACTAGATCATGCACCGTGTAGTAAGGATGAAACGGAATACCGTCAAGTGGCTTGCCGTTTTCGTCTACGTGGTCATAAATATCAATACCATCTGGATTATTCGAGCCCACATGGTGCAATGCCACCAGGTGCAAAAACACCAGTGCCACTAAAATAAGCGGCATAAGAATGACATGAAAAGCAAAGAAGCGATTCAAAGTGGCGTCGGAAATAACGAAGTCGCCGCGAATCCATTCAGTGAGCATTGGCCCAAAGTAAGGGATTACATCAAACAACGAGATGATTACTTGCGCACCCCAGTACGACATATTGCCCCATGGCAGCAAATAGCCCATAAACGCTTCGGCCATTAACGCGACAAAAATCAAACAGCCTATGAGCCACACAAGCTCACGCGGTTCGCGGTGCGAACCATAGATAACGCCGCGAAACATGTGCAAATAAACCACCACAAAGAACATGCTCGCGCCGGTTGAGTGCAAATACCTCACTAACCAGCCGTAGGGCACATCGCGCATGATGTATTCAACCGACGCAAAGGCAAGCTGTGCATCCGGCTTATAATGCATGGTTAAGAAGATGCCGGTAACCAGTTGTACAACCAGCATCAGAATGGCGAGTGAGCCAAAAAAGTACCAAAAATTGAAATTCTTGGGCGCCATGTATTCGGCCAAGTGCTCATTCCAAACTTTGGTTACGGGTAGACGCGCGTCTATCCACTGCATAAAAGCATTGGCGCTTTTATGATTATCGTGACGATGAATAGCCATTACGCAGTCCTCCCGTCGTCTTCGCCGATCGTAACAACATCGCCAACAAATTTGTACGGCGGTATTGTCATGTTAGTCGTTGCGGGTACGTTTTTGTATACGCGGCCAGCAAGATCAAATTTAGAACCGTGACAGGGGCAGAAAAAGCCACCTTGGGAATCGGCGCCCATTTCGGGGTCTGGTCCAATGGTGAGTTTTTCCACCGGCGAACAGCCCAAATGCGTACAGACGCTTTCCATTACCAACACATCTGGACGGGCAGCATCGGCACGCTGATTGTTCTGCGCATAACTCGGTTGCACGCTCACTAAGGAGTTGGGGTCAGCAAGATTATCTTTAATTTCGTCAAGGCCTTGCATCATCGCTGGGCTGCGACGCAAAATTACGACAGGCTTGCCACGCCATTCAACCTTTACAAGCCGACCTTCTTCAAGCTTAGAAAAATCAAAAAATACGGGAGCACCAGCATTTTTAGCGCGTTCGCTAGGCTGCATGCTCACTACGAAAGGGGTTGCGGCAAAACCGACACCCACTGCGCCATAGCCCGCAGCGAGTCCAGTCAAAAAACGACGCCTTTTCACATCTTCGACCGGATTGTCGAGATCATGGTTGTCAGACATAATTACTCCTCAACGTTGTACTCCTAAACATAGTTACTCCTCAAATTAGTAGCTCTTAATTTGAAAGAGCCTATCTATAAATTAACACACTCAAGGTTGGCAGTTTACCAACACAACCCTCTTTCCAGAAGCATTACCAGAAGCCTTTTAAACCCAGTTACGTCAACGAGTACCATTCCATTTACAAACAAACGATAAAGGCTGGGCGACAGAGACACTGAAGCGCGGTGATTGTACCAGATGTGTCAAGTGTTTGCGCTCACATGGCGCTTTTTGTGCGGCTTTTTCAAGCCACCAAAACCTTTACTATTGGGCCGAGTGCAGCATAGCGCGCATTGCCGCTAAGTGCGCCGCGCCGATGGCGTCGGCTTTTTCGGGGCTTATCTCTTCGCGGTGCTGCCAAATAATGTGCTCATTATCTAATTCATCCAAAAAACGGCTCGGTTGACACTCTATCACATCCCCAAAACGCGAACGTTTTTTGGCATAGCTCAACACCAGATCGCGCTGTGCTCGGGTAATGCCCACATAGAAGAGCCGCCGCTCCTCTTCGACCATATCGTCTTCAATACTGGTGCGATGCGGCAATATTTCTTCTTCCATCCCTACAATCGTTACATGCGGAAACTCTAAGCCCTTGGCGGCATGTAACGTCATCAGCGACACTTTATTGGCGTCTTCCTCGGCATCATTTTTATCTAAAATACCCATTAAACCGATTACATGCACCACCTCGGCTAAGTCGCGCGCTGCGTCTTTCTCGGCAATGGAGCCAACCCATCGACTCAGCTCTTCCACATTACGCCAGCGCATCTCTGCTTGTTCGGGGCTGGCACTTTGTTTCACCAACCAATTCTGGTAATCGATCCCGGTTAATAACTGTTCTACTGTGTCAGGCACCGAGTGGTGATCGCTGTATTCAATCAACCCGTCCACCATATCGGCAAACGTGCGCAGGGCGACTTGCCCGCGTGGCGCTAGATGCTCGTGGATGGCTGGGCTTGAGATAGACGCGTAGAGATTACCTTGCTCGGCGCGCGCGATAGTCGCCAACGCTTCTAAAGTGCTGGCACCAATCCCGCGGCGCGGGGTGTTAATAGCGCGCACAAAGGCATTGTCATCAGCGGGGTTAGCAATTAAACGCAAATACGCCATTAAATCTTTAATCTCAGAGCGTTCAAAAAACGATAGACCGCCACTCAAAGAATAGGGAATTCGCATTTCACGCAACTTTTTCTCCAGCATGCGCGACTGATGGTTACCACGATACAAAATGGCGTAATGCGCATAAGGGCGTTGGTGTTCAAAGCGATGCTGCATCAAATTGGCCACCACCTTCTCGGCTTCGCGCTCGTCATCATCGGCCGCGATAATCAGTGCTGGATCACCAAAACCCAATTCACTCCACAGCGATTTTTCAAAAGGGCGTGGATTATTCTGAATCACCTGATTGGCCAGTAACAAAATGCGCCCCATGGAACGATAATTTTGTTCTAGCTTAACCAATAACAAATCAGGGAAATCTCGGCCTAAATGCTCGAGATTCTCTGGCTGCGCACCCCGCCAAGCATAAATGGATTGATCGTCGTCACCCACGGCGGTCAAACCCGTTCCCCCGGCGCCGCCGATCAGCGTTTTGACCAAATTGTATTGCGCCGCATTGGTGTCTTGATATTCGTCCACCAGTAAAAACTGCACACGCTTCTGCCATTTGGCTCGGATGTCATCGAATTTGCGCAAAATGACATTGGGCAGATAGATCAAGTCGTCTAAATCGACGGCATTACACGCTAACAAATACCGTTCGTAGTCGGCATACACTTTGGCGGCCGCCACTTCGATCGGCGAAGTCATCGCTAATGCATGCGCTTGCTCGGGACTGACCAGATCATTCTTCCAATTGGATATTTGATTGCGCACACGCGCCACTAGACCGTCGTCGTCAAGGTCCGCTTTGAGCAATTCCTTAACCACATGCAAGGAATCCTGTGGGTCAAAGATCGAAAAATTAGGGCTGCGCCCAGAGGCCGCGACTTCTTCTTTAAGCAGGGTCATCCCAAGCCGATGAAAAGTGCAAACCGTCAGACCCTTACACAGTGACGGATCTAATAATTCGCTCACACGCTGCTTCATTTCGCGCGCCGCTTTATTCGTAAACGTAACGGCGTAGATCGTGCGCGGATCAATCTGATGGTGGCTGAGCAACCAGGCAATTTTAAAAGTAATCACGCGTGTTTTGCCGCTGCCAGCACCCGCCAACACCAGCATGGGTCGGTCGATTTGCTTAACCGCCTCGTATTGCTGCGGATTCAGTTGGCCAAAAATATTTAGGCCAGAAGACTTTGCTTTAGCTTTAGTCACACGCGTTTGAGGGAGGTTACAGAACAGTACATTGATGCGGCGGCAAGGTTTTTCGCCAGCGCGGAGTGTAACGCAATAAGCACAAGCAACTCTATTAAAACGTCCACAGAGGTGACACAGGTCACCGGTGCGACAAGTGACCCGGATTTAGCTGATGGCGTTGGCCATCCGCGCCGCTTTCACGGTGTTTTTCATCAACATTGCAACAGTCATAGGCCCAACCCCACCGGGCACAGGTGTTATAGCCCCGGCAACGGTTTTCACATCATCAAAATCCACATCACCCACTAAGCGATATCCACGCGGGTCATTGGCGTCGTCTATTCGGTTGATGCCCACATCGATCACTGTTGCGCCTGGCTTAACCATATGGGCTTTAACAAACTCAGGCACGCCAATCGCAGCAATAATAATGTCCGCTTGCCGAGTAAACTCGGTGAGATCCCGCGTACCGCTGTGACAACAAGTAACCGTACAATTCGCTTTTTCGCCTTTTTGCACCAGAATGTTCATCATGGGTTTACCCACAATATTGCTGCGTCCAATAATCACCGCGTGCTGGCCCGACAAGTTCAAACCACTGCGTACAATCAGCTCAGGGATGCCGCTTGGAGTGCACGGCGTTAAACAATCTAGGCCGATGCCCAGTTTACCCACATTAACGGGATGAAAACCATCTACATCCTTCGCGGGGTCAAGTGCTTCGATTACCCGATCTTCGTTCATGTGCTTAGGCAAGGGCAACTGCACCAAAATGCCGTGCACACTCGAATCTTGATTGAGCTGCGCAATTTGGCTTAAGAGCGCCTCTTCGGATGAATCAGCCTCCATGGTGATTTTTATCGAGCGCACACCCACTTCTTCACACGCGCGCACCTTGCTACCAACGTAGGCGGTTGACGCTGGGTTGTCACCCACCAACACGACCGCCAGACAGGGCTCAATACCTTGCGCCTTTAATGCGTCTGCTTCGACTTTGGCTTCTTGTCTAATCTGTGCAGCAATGTGTTTGCCGTCAATTATTTTGGTCATCGTACTCTCGTTACATCGTTAGTAAATTGCAGGCTCGCTTACTAGGTGTACACACCCTACTTGCGCGCCTTGGAGTAAAGCACTGCTTAAGCGCTTACTCTTTCGCTTGTTTACGTTGGTCGCGTTTCTCGAGGCGACGTGCAAAAAACAGGCCTAGCTCAAAGAGCAAACAAATAGGAACCGCCAACATGATTTGCGAAAAAATGTCCGGTGGCGTCATCAGCATGCCAACGACAAATGCGCCAAGAATAATGTACGGGCGCTGCGTCGCCATCGTTTGTGTAGAAACGACGCCCATTCGCGCTAACAGCACGGTAGCAACGGGCACTTCGAAGGCCACCCCAAATGCAAAAAACAGTTTTAAAGCAAAGCTCATGTACGCGCTGATGTCCGTCATCACCGCCACCCCTTCGGGGGCCATGCCTATAAAAAAGCGAAAAATGATCGGAAACACCACGTAATAAGCAAAGAAGATACCTAGGTAAAACAATAAGGTACTCGATACCACTAAGGGCAAGGCGATACTCTTTTCGTTCTTATAAAGTCCTGGCGCAATAAAGGCCCATACTTGGTATAAAACCACGGGAATCGCCAACGCAAAAGCGGTAGCAAAGGCAAACTTAAACGGGATAAAGAACGGCCCGTGCGGCTCGGTGGAAATCATGGTTCCACCTTGCGGCAAATTCGAGATCAACGGCTTGGCAAACCACTCGTAGAGCTCACTGGCAAACGGCACCAAGCACATGAAAAGTACGAGCACTGCGCCTACGGCAATCAGCATCCGATTGCGCAGCTCGATTAAGTGCGACACAAAAGGTTCGGAAACGGGTTCCTCACGTTCTGTTGGTGGAGGGATCTTGTCCATAGAGTTTAACGAATACGTTGCAAGCTAAAGGGTTGGCCGGAACTAGGCACAGACAATAAGGATCTGATTTAAGCGCCAATTGGCTACGGGCTAATTTAGGGTTAAAGGCGCAGACCGCCGCGCTGAACTGAGTGACCTAGCTAGGGTCTAGCCAGGCTTTGCCGTGTTTTGCTTAGCCACTTTTTTACTGATTTTCTTGGCGACTTTTCGCACCGGCTTTTGCGTAGTATTGGCGCTCGCCGCACCCGCGGTTTTCGAAGCCGCTTTCTGAGTAACTCGCTTGGTCGCTCGTTTCGTCACTTTGGGGGTGGCTTGCGAACCGGCAGAAGGCGTTGAAGGCGTACTACTGGCCGTTTTAGCACTCTCGGTTTTAGTGCTCTCGGCCTGCGGTACAGCTTGGCTTGGAACGCCACGCACAGGCGCTGGCTGCCCCCGTTTGGCAGCGTTGCTACTTTGCGCTGAATCGGCAAGTTCGCTACCAAACTGGCGCATATCGTTTTTAAAATCGCGCATCTCTTGCTGCGCAGCACGCAAATCAGCAAACGGCGTACCGTCTATCTCGCCTTGCATTTCATTACGTAAACGATACATGCTCTGACGCGCTTTGCGAATTAAAAACGCCGCCTGGCGGGCTACTTCGGGAAGTCGCTCGGGCCCCATCACCAACAGAAGCACGACCGCAATAACCAGCAACTCCCAAAAACCGATATCAAACATAGCGATGCTCGCGCGACGCTAAGCCGACAGGTTTAACGCCAAAGTGACTAAAAGGAAGACACATAGCAAAGGTTTTCAATTAGTGTTTACTGCCTGGTTTTGCATCCGCTTTGTCGGTCTCGGCTTCGGACTCGCCATTTACTTCTGCCTCGGCATTTTTGTTTTCATCCTTAAGCGCCGATTTAAAACTTTTGATCGCGCCACCCAAGTCACCGCCAATGCCCCGCAATTTTTTGGTGCCAAAAATCAGTGCCACAATGACTAAAATGATCAACAACTGCCATATAGAAATTCCACCAAAACCCATTTTACTGTCCTCTAAATTATGTCTTAAAACTCGGTTTACGGTGCCGCGCTAAATGCTAGCGCGACGCTTTTTCGGTAAGACCAGACACGCCCATGCGACGCTCCAGTTCATCTAATACTTGCTCGATACTCAACTCGTGATGGGCCAACATGATCATAGTATGAAAACACAAATCGGCTACTTCATAGATGATCTGCTCGGCTTGGCCGTCTTTAGCGGCCATAACGGTTTCGGTGGCTTCTTCGCCAATTTTTTTCAAAATGGCATCGCCGCCTTTAGCCGCCAAGTTCGCTACATACGATTGGCTGTGCTCGGCATTGTGCAGACGCTCGTAAATGACCGCTTCTAAACGCTCCAATACATCGCGTGGTGCCACCAAGGCTGACTCCGCTTTAGTGGCCGCTTGCTGATTGTCTGACAGCGCGCCAGGTTTACTCATTTGCGCTCTCCATAAATCTCCAGTGGGTCTTTGAGCACGTCCGCCACCGTCACCCATTCGCCGTTAGTATACACCCTGTAAAAACAACTGTTGCGACCAGTATGACATGCAATATCACCAATTTGCTTAACTGCTAGCAAAACGACATCGGCATCGCAGTCGATGCGCACTTCTTGCACGGTTTGCACATGACCTGATTCTTCACCTTTGCGCCACAATTTAGCGCGCGACCGCGACCAATACACGGCTCGCTGCGTTTCGATGGTTTCGAGCAAGGCAGCACGATTCATCCACGCCACCATCAATACAGCGCCCGTTGCAGCGTCTTGTGCAATGGCAGGCACTAAGCCTTGTTCGTTCCACGCTATGTCATCTATCCATGCCATGCTTACAGTCTAACCTCGAGTCCCGCAGCGCGCATAGCACGCTTGGCTTGTTCGATGGAATATTCGCCAAAATGAAAAATGCTGGCCGCCAGCACCGCGTCGGCATGCCCCACCGTGATACCTTCAACTAAATGCTGCAACGTGCCAACCCCGCCCGAGGCGATGACGGGAATCGGAATCGCATCGCTTACAGCCCGCGTTAAGGCTAGATCGTAACCCGCTTTAGTGCCGTCGCCATCCATGCTCGTGAGCAAAATTTCGCCAGCACCAAGCGCGGCCATTTTTTGTGCCCATTGCACCGCATCGATGCCCGTTGCTTGCCGACCGCCATGCGTAAAAATTTCCCATCGATCGGCTGTGTCGCCATTCGCCACCCGCTGGGTTTGTTTGGCATCAATCGCCACCACGATACATTGCGAGCCAAAATGGGCGCTGGCTTCGCCAATAAACTCAGGGTTGTACACAGCCGTACTGTTGATCGATATTTTATCGGCACCCACCTGCAAAAGCTGATGTATGTCGGCCAATGTGCGGATACCACCCCCGACGGTCAGCGGGATAAATACTTGGCTTGCCACCGACTCGACCACTTCGTAGAGAGTCGCGCGTTGGTCGGAAGTAGCCGTAATATCCAAAAACGTGATTTCGTCGGCGCCCTGCTCGTTGTACCGCTTGGCGACTTCTACCGGATCTCCGGCATCGCGAATTCCAATAAAGTTAACACCCTTGACGACACGGCCGTTATCAACGTCCAAACAGGGAATTACACGTTTCGCAAGCGTCATGGCGATTAAGCAGTCAGTTTGTCGAGCAAGGCTTGGCCGGCGGCAAAATCGAGTGTGCCTTCGTAGATTGCCCGACCGGTTATTACCCCAGCTATGCCTGCCTCTTGGTAAGCCGCAACGTCACGTAGATCATCTAACGAAGTCACGCCACCCGACGCAATAATTGGAATATTGACCGCGCGCGCGAGGTCTGCGGTCGCCTCGGCATTAACACCTTGCAACATGCCATCGCGTGCGATGTCGGTAAAAATGATGGCATGCACACCATCGTCGGCAAAACGCTGCGCAAGGTCCACCACATTGTGGTCGGTTAAGGTTGCCCAACCATCAATGGCCACGCGGCCTTCTTTGGCGTCTAGGCCAACAATAATGTGCGGGCCGAATTCACTCGACAAACGACTAATCCAATCGGGCTCTTGGGCTGCCCGAGTACCCAGAATTACGTAGCTCACGCCACTATCTAAGTAGGCTCGAATGGTTTGCTCATCGCGAATACCGCCACCAATTTGAATCGGCACATGTGGGTATTTGTGCGCAATCGCTTCAATCTCTTTAGCATTGGCGGGCTTACCAGCGAACGCACCGTCTAGGTCAACCAAGTGCAAGCGCCGCGCACCTTGCGCCACCCATTGATCGGCCATAGCCAACGGGCTATCACCAAAAACGGTAGAGTCCTCCATTAGACCTTGGCGGAGGCGAACACACTTGCCGTCTTTAATATCGATTGCTGGAATAAGTAACATAAGGATTATCGTAAAGGTGTAGCGCGTTAAAGCTTGCCATTCCACTGCGTGAAATTGCGCAGCAATTGCAAACCATCAGCATGACTTTTCTCGGGATGAAACTGGGTGGCAAAAATATTCTCGGCACCCACAGCGGCCACAAATGTGTGCCCGTAATCAGCCTGCGCCAACACTTTATTGGCATCGTCGGCGTTGGCGCAATAGCTGTGCACAAAATAGAAAAAAGCGGCATCGTGAATGTTATGCCACAACGGGTGCGTTTGCGTTTGCGTCACCGTATTCCAGCCCATTTGGGGTATTTTCAGAATGGGATTAAGGTCGGGCGCATGAAATTTAGAGAAATGCTCCACGCGTCCCGCAAACCAACCGAGCCCTGGCATGCCGCCATCCTCGGCGCAGTACTCAAACATGGCCTGCATCCCAACGCAAATACCAAACAAGGGTTTGGTCGTTTTAGCGCGCTCTAGACTAGGCCCTAAGTCGCGCTCTTTGAGTTGCGCGAACCAAGTACCAATGGCGCCTTGCCCTGGAAGAATGAGTTTGTCTGCGGCATCGATCTGCAGAGGATCGGCCGTCACTTGCACGTAAGCATTCGGTGCCACGGTTTTTACGGCCTGCTCAACAGAACGTAAATTTCCCACTCCTAAATCAACAATGGCTATGTGCATATTAACAATCGCGTGAACACCCGCAGCTTACCTAAGTCGGGTTAGCAAGCGAGACACCCAACCCGCCTCGCAGCGCTGCAAAGCTTAGAGCGCGCCTTTTGTTGATGGGATAACACCCGCAATACGGGGATCATGCTCTAAAGCCATGCGCAACGCACGACCGAAGGCTTTAAAAATGGTTTCGGCAATATGGTGCGCGTTTTTGCCCCGAATATTATCGATGTGCAGCGTTAGCTTGGCATGGTTCACAAAACCATGAAAAAACTCGTCAAACAAATCCACATCAAAACCACCGATGCGAGCGCGTTTATAGTCTACGCGATGCATCAGGGTCGGCCGACCCGAAAAGTCGACCACCACACGGCTTAGCGCTTCGTCGAGCGGCACATAGGCGTGTCCATAGCGACGAATACCTTTTTTGTCTCCTAATGCTTCAGCAAAAGCTTGCCCGAGCGTAATACCGATATCTTCGGTGGTATGGTGGTCGTCAATGTGCAAATCGCCAGAGCATTCGATATCCATGTCGATTAGCCCATGGCGACCAATCTGATCGAGCATATGCTCCAGAAAGGGCACACCCGTCGCAAAACGGCACTGCCCAGTACCATCTAAGTTGAGCTTGACGGAAATTTGTGTTTCGCTAGTATTGCGAGTCACTTGCGCTTGTCTTGCGTGCATAGGAAGAAGGTGGTTAAACAAGAAAGTTGTCAGAAAAAGGCGGCGTAATTTGGTTTGCGGCCAAGTTAAAAAAGCCCTTTAAAAAAACAGGCGCGAAGTTTATCACAGCCAAAGTCAATCTGATCTGCAAGCCAAGGCAATTGACGCGTCTTAGTTGCTAAATTTTAACGCGGGTTTCGTTAATTTGACTCAATAACTGGTAAATTAAGGATTATTGCGCAACCACCTTCGATTCGCGCTGCTGTGAGACCAACCATGAAATACTTACCTGCGATTTCCACGCCACGTTTTGTGCGTGCGATACCCAACAAGTTTAATCAGCATATCCGCGAAAATGCGATTGATCGCGCACGCACGCGCATTGCCATAGCGGGCAGCGACCCAGCCAAACTCAGCCAGCAAGATCTGGAAATTCTGGTAAAGGAAGAAGAAGATCAGATCAAACGCTCTATGAAAGAAAAGGGTCTGTTCGCGGTGCTCGCAGTGCTCGGCATCAATATATTTGGCTAAGCGTTAGTTCAATATAACCACGACGTACGTCTACTAACGAGACCGATTAATGTTCAAACAAGCCTTTCGATTCGCTTTTATAGCGCTCATTTGGAAGCAATACAAAGCCGGCATTGTTTCCACAGTGCTGCTCTTTACTTACTTGTTTCTGGTGAGCTGGATTCACTCCGACTATATCGCGAGCGCACAGCTTGAAAATCGCACAGAAGGTCTAGGTCGCAGCTTTATCTTAAAGTGGCTGGCCTTTGCAGGGGGCGTTGGGCTCTATTTTCTGTTTCACTGGGTGCGTGGACGCTTAGAGCGCATTAAAAAACTCAATAAAAAACCAGCAGCAACTTTAATGCCACGCATAGACCATCCGCATGCTACGCATAAAATCGTGAACGATCCCGAATTAGCGAAAGACCCATTCGCACACATACGCCAACGCAAAAAACTCAGGGGCCGCAAAGATTTTGAAGCCGACTCCTAAACCATGACGCGCAACCTAGTAGTACCTGCGCCACTAGAACAAACTATATTATTTGAACTCATCGCCAACGCGATACATCGCGATGGCTATTGGGTAGGAGAGAACGCGCTGCCGAGGCCAGTGCTCAGCCAGCTGCAAGCAGAACTCAAGCAACGGCAACTCGACGAATTTAAGAAGGCCAGTATCGGGCGCGGCCCCAAGCAAACGCGTAACCCCGCCATTCGCCGCGATAAGATTCTGTGGCTAGACAATCAGCGCGTAAGTCTGAACGCGTGGCGCGGGTGGACGGCTGATTTGCAACGATATTTAAATCAGCGTTTGTTTTTAGGCTTGTTTTCGTTTGAAAATCATTTCGCCTTGTATGAGCCAGGCGACTTCTACCGCTTGCACTACGACGCCTTTAAAGGCCAGAGTAATCGTGTGCTGTCGCTGGTGACATACCTAAACAACGATTGGCCCGACGACGCAGGCGGTGAGTTGCTTGTTTACGATCAACACCAAGCACTGTTAGTTAGAGTACAACCAAAGGCCGCGACTGTCGTCTTATTTTTAAGCGAGGAGTTTCCCCACGAAGTGCTCCCCGTTCACCAAGAGCGATACAGCATTGCTGGCTGGTTTCGAGTGAACAGCAGCCATACGCAGCAGGTCGACCCACCTAAATAGCGCTTGCGCGAATGGGCGAGTAGGTAGTCATCGCCGCTTGCCAACAATCTAGATCAATGGTTTTGAGTAGTTCTTGCGCGCTAAGTGGCTTAGCGGCATCAATCAGCCCCACTTCAAAGGCTAACTTACCCACAAGATCTGCGGCCGTGCCGCCACGCGCAATCCACTGTTGCGCAGATTCAGAACCATCGCGCTTAGACATCCGCTGGCCAGCGGTATCGAGTTTTAAGGGAACGCTTAGGTACGCCAGTGGTGCACGATGCGGCTCTAATAGTTGCGCTAGATAACGCTGCTGCGTCTGGCTAGTATGCAGGTCCGCGCCCCGCACCACATGCGTGACACCCTGTACGAGATCGTCGACCGTTACCGCGAGGTGATACGCATACACCCCATCGGCTCGTTTCACTACAAAACAGTCAAGCTCATCCTCGGCGCTGCCGAGCGATGGTGCACAACGCAAGCGATACGCAGGCGATTTACTGCGCGCGCGCTCGGTGCAGTCTTGCGCACTCAAATTCAAGCAGGTGCCGGGGTAGGTAGGCGACGAACCATGCGGCGCGCTGGCCGCCTCGCGAATATCCTTACGCGAACAAAAGCAGGGAAACACGTGATTGTGCTGCTGCAAGTGGGCAAAAGCTTGATCATACAAAGCCAAGCGCTCTGATTGAAAAATAACTGGTCCATCCCAATCTAGTCCAAGCCAGCTTAAATCCGCAACAATCTGCGCTGCGCTACCAGTCACCACTCGCGGGGTGTCGAGATCTTCCATACGCAACAAAAAAGTTCCGCCATGTAACCGTGCGTGCAGCCACGCCAAAAGGGCCGTTTGCAGATTACCTAAGTGCAAGGCACCGGTAGGGCTCGGCGCATAACGACCGATGTAGGCACGCGATGGGTGGCTAGTTTTCTGCATAGCGTCATTCTCACCACTACCGAGCGCCGTGTAAAGCGTGGTGCTCTCTGACGAACAGAAAGCATCAACAGGTCGCGTTTACTTGGTTTTTAGCAACAAATGATCAACCGACAATTTGCTACCACCTTGGCCTACTAGCAGCGCCAGAATAATCATCCAGTAGTAATGCTCGTTCATCGGAAACACAAACACTTGAATCACGATGGCCATAAGCAACAAACCCAATGCGCCGACCCGAGTGAACAAACCTAAGATGAGCAATATGGGTAGAATAAGTTCACCCGCCGTGGCGAGATACGCAGCGGGTTCAGCCGGCAAGAAAGGTAAGGCCCAATCGTCAGCGAAAAACTCAATGGTTTCTTCAAAGTCGGCCAACTTCGCTTGGCCGGAACGAAAGAACACCAGGCCTACATAGATGCGCGCCCAAAGATTGGCGAGTGGCGTGACAATAGAAATGGCAAAAGCACTAAATGCATTGTAGAGACTGATCATAGTTTTATTCGATTATCGTTTAGAGTGAACACGGGTTCAGTAGAGCATGGCGTAAACATAAACTCAGCGCCTCGCTTAACTGTGCTTGTGGTATAGACCCGCCCAAGCCCTCAATTGCTTGCATCAACGTGGTGGATTTTTGCAGTGCTCGAAAAAAGTGTACTTGCATCGGTTGGATGCTGAACGTATGCACACATTGCTGTTGTTTGTACACTACAACGCTGTCGCCTCCTTGTTGTAAGGTGATGGCCACTTCGCCTTCATACCCAGGTAAGGACTGCTCGTGAATCGCTAAAATTGGATACTGTGACGCGATGACGGCTACGCTTGCGTTTAATGTAAGCGGTGTCGCGAGCAATGTCGCTTGATCACTGTTTTGATGATCAAGCATCTCGCCTTGCGCACTAAAATAGGCGCTGTGCAGGGCCCATTCATACAGCGCTAAATCATACAGATACGGCATTTCCTGCAACGCTACTTCGTTAGCCAGCACCTCCGGCAGAGCAGCACCATAGCGATGGATATCCCCATAATTAGGCGGATATTGGGCGCAGAAGGAATGACACAATGCGCGAAAATACTCCGCGCCCAACACGCCATTCACCGCTGGATATACTTGCATTAAATAGTCGTGCAACGCCGCAAATACATTGTTTTGGTAAATACCAACACGCTCGTTGTGTGATTCGGTAAACGCCGCAGTAGTGGTGGCTTTAGCGAGTACGTCCCGCGTAAAACCATGCTGGAATGCCGATAATTCTAGCGCCACTGGCATGGCCTTACTCGTGTGCTGCGATGCTGGAGCTGTACTTTGTGCTTCTGTCTTGGCGATCTCTAGCTTGTTCGTGGCAGTCGCGAGCGGCCGCGCCTTGAGCAACCGCGTCTGGGCCTTGTCACACTCTCCAAGCAGTACATCCAGCGCAGGGAAGTCGCTGTCCCACTCAATCAGCGTGGGGCGCACTCCGTGCCGAGCCACGGTCATTTCAAACAATCCCCAAACGGGCGAGTGCACTGGGTGATTGTGGGTGTCGATCAAGAGTTGCGTAGGCTTGCCCTGCAACGACCGTGTAACGGGGGTATAACCGGCTAAGTGATACTCCTGAATAATCCCCGACTCCAGTTGCTCTATATAGGCCACGGGGTCGCTCCCGACATTAGACGCCGACACATACACATTGTTTACATCGAGCAAGACGCCACAACCCGTTTGCTCGGCGAGCTCGTTCAAAAAGTGGGACTCTGGCCATTGCGCCGCGCTAAACAGCGCATAATTTGATGGGTTTTCGACTAATATCTGGCGCCCAAGCGCGTCTTGCATCGCGCGCACGTGATCGCACACCACCGCAAACGCTTGTGGTGTGAGCGGCACGGGGAATAGATCGGGAAGATGTGTGTGCTGATACGCACTCCACGCTAAGTGATCAGACACAAACAGTGGCTTGACAGCCTCTACGAGCCGACGCAGTTCACGCAAATGCTCGGCATTGAGTGCATCGGCGCGACCGAGCGATGCTCCTACCCCATGTAAAGCAATGGGATACTCTGTCGCTAAATCCAACAAATAATCTCGGTTAAGAGAATCGCCAAAATAGTTTTCTGAGTGCGCTTCGAAGAATGCGAGCGGCGGCTTGGCCGCGCGCACTGCGGCAAACAGCTCGGGACGAATACCTAAGCCCACATGTATGTCGTTCACAGTGTTCATCGAATAAGACATATAGGTGATTATCGAATAATTAGGCGTGGCGCGACCGGCAAATAAAAAGGGTGGACGAATCCACCCCTAATACGTCGCTGCAGTTAGCATAAATTAGTCTAGTGAATAGACAAACTAATGCGCTAACGCCAGCGTTGCTTTTGCTTAAATCGCTTCGCCGAATTTATCCACGAGTCGACCACCCGCTACCGCAGAATCACTTTGCTCGGCAATTTTCTCGCATGCTTTGGCTAATTTTTTAGGGTCAGTGCCCTCAGGTGCGTCCGCTGTTCCGGCACACAAGTTGACGATATTGCCACACGTACCCGCAGGTACTTTAATCCATGCGCCCACCATATTGTCTTCAGTGGCATTACCTTGGCATGAAATACCTAAGGATTTTACGGCACAGCTGTTGCTGCCGCCTTTAACGATGTCTGCACAACGTTCGGTGTCTCCCGCAGACGCCACTGATGATACACTCATCAACGCAGCGGCGAGTACGCTGCTCGCAAGACCTGCGCCTGTCGCTACCGCTGTTTTTTTCAATACTTTCTGGTTTTGCATAATAAATAATCCTCTTAAAGTGAATGGTTTTAGTTACAACTCAGACTTAAAGAACGTCTGGAACGATTCATTCTTACATTTTTTTTGGGCGTAGATAGTGTTTAATGCGCTCTGTAATGATTACCGCTTTGTAAAGAAACTCAACTATGCATACTTCTAACCCCGACATTTTCGTGGTCGACGCGCACTATTATCAACCCGAGCTCGCCTCTATACATTTGCTAAGGGATGGCGATCGCTTTGCCATAATCGATACTGGCGCCAATGACTCTGTGCCGTATATAGAGGCGGCACTAAAGCGATTAAATGCGAGCTTTGCCAATGTGGATTGGATTTTATTAACGCATATCCATTTGGATCACGCGGGTGGCGCGGGCGCACTTATGCGCTTATGCGAAAATGCTACGCTGGTTGTTCACCCCCGCGGCGCCCGCCACATGGTTGATCCATCGGCGCTGATCGCCGGCGCAACCGCCGTTTATGGCGAAGCTGAATTTGCCAAGTTGTATGGCACGATCGAAGGCGTTGATGCCGCGCGCGTGCGCTCTTTAGAGGACAGTGAGCAACTGCAATTTGGCGGCAAAACCCTCACGTTTTACGACACGCCGGGCCATGCATCACACCACTACTGCATTATGGACGAAGGCTCTAAATGCGTATTTACGGGCGACACACTCGGTATCGCTTACCGCGCTTTGCGCGACGAGCAGCACAGCTTTGTATGCCCCACCACGACTCCCGTACAGTTTAATCCCGACGCTCTGCACGCCTCGATTGACCGAATAATGGCGCTAAGCCCGAGCCGACTCTACCCCACCCACTACAGCGAGCTAACGCCAAGCACACGCATCATCGCAGGTTTACACGAACAAATTGATGACTATGTGGCGATCACCAAGCAAGTTATGCAAGCAGGGGAGCCAGACTCGCTGGGGCAGCGGATTGAAGATTATTTGGTAACGCGGGCCACCAACGAACTACCCAATCTCGACACAGCCACCGCGCGCGAGTGGTTACGCTTAGACGCCAACTTAAACGCGCAAGGTCTGCTCTATTGGTGGCAGAACAAGCGCACGGCATAGTTGCAAGTGTCGCTGAATATATAGTTGGCGGTGCGCACGCACCGCGCTGAGCTTTAGACTGAGTCGTAAATTAGTTTTCCAGCACCGAAATCATAATGTCGTCGGACACGCCTGCGATTAACTCTTCCAAATCATCCTCGTCCATGCCTTCAGGCATGGCCAGCATCATGTGCGCACGAAACAGCGTGTATCCCGCCATCGACGCACTCTCGCAGCCCGTATCGAGGCTGTCGATATTAATATTTGCGGCGCCGAGTGTACGGGTTATTTCGCCAATAATACCGGGACGATCATTGGCTTCGACCATAATTTCAATCACATTAACCGTGTCGGAGTCATCAACCACACCCACGGCACTTTGCTCTGTGATGTAAATACCCTGTTCGGCCAACCCCTCTAATGCCTCAAGTAAGTCGTCACGATTTTCGTCATCAATATCAATATGGATGAGTCCAGCAAACTGACCGCATAAGCGCGACAAGCTGCTTTCTAACCAATTGCCATCAAATTCCAGCACTTGATCTGAAATCTCGTTAACCAGATTCGGTCGGTCTTCGGCGAATACCGAAACAATTAATTTACGGTTGCTCATGCGCAATTTCTCTTAAAGGATGTGATTTTTAATCAGGATGAACACGATAGCATGGAACAGCCCACGCGCGTACGCGCCCAGTCCGGTCTTTTTTCAGCAAAGGCCTCCGCGCCCGGTTGCGCAACGTAGGGGTTTTGCAGAACGGTTAAAAGCTGCTGCACCATCGAGTAATCCCCCGCATGGGCAAGGTCGATGGCTTGTTGCGCCAAGTAGTTGCGAAACACGTACTTGGGATTTACGGTTTGCATGGCGGCAAAGCGCTCCTGCACACTACGCACTTCGGGCTCCACCGCTAGCCGCGCACGATAGTCCTGCAACCATTGCTGCATCGCGGCGGTATAATCCGCGTCGTGTGTACTTACCTCGTAATAGACGTCGGCAAGTTGCGTGTAATCGTCGATTTCTTGTTCCGATAGTAAGCGATAAAACAAGGTCATGTCGGTCTCGACTGTCGCCAGCAATGTTTCTAGTCGCTCAAACAACGGTTCGTCACCGCTCTGTACTTTTTGCAAGCCGAGCTTACTGGCCATCATACTCAGCCACTGCTTTTGATAGCTCGCTTGAAACCCTTCCAGCGCCTGTTCTAGGCCATGGGTTTCATCGATGAGTGGGAATACGCTGTTCGCCAACTGATACAGATTCCACAGTGCGATGTTGGGCTGTTGGCTGTAGCGATAGCGCCGGTGCTGGGCATCGGTAGTATTGGGTGTCCACTCGGGGTCAAAGTTGTCGAGCCAGCCATAGGGGCCATAGTCGATGGTGAGTCCGAGGATCGACATATTATCGGTATTCATCACGCCGTGCACAAAGCCCACCCGCATCCACCCCACGATCATCGTGGCCGTGCGTTCGCATACTTGTTCAAACCATGCCAAATACAGCGCTTTAGAACCCGCCGCGTACTGTTCCAACAGTTCGCTAAAATGTTGCTCAATCGTAAAATCGACTAATAAGCGCAGTTCGTCATATTCTTTGCGTGACGCAAATATTTGGTAATTACCAAAGCGCAAAAAACTGGGGGCCACACGGCACACGATCGCGCCGGGTTCGTGTGCGGCGTGGCCGTCGTACATAACATCGCGCAGCACTTGCTCGCCAGTGGTTATTAGACTTAAAGCACGGGTCGTGGGCGCGCCTAGATGGTGCATCGCTTCGCTGCACAAAAATTCGCGAATGGATGAGCGCAATACAGCTAAACCATCGGCGGTGCGAGAGTACGGCGTTGCGCCAGAACCCTTAAGCTGTAAAGCCCAATGCGCACCACTTGGCGTAACAACCTCACCTAAATTAATGGCACGCCCATCGCCGAGCTGACCCGCCCAATGCCCAAACTGATGACCGCCATAGCACATGGCGTAAGGTTGCATACCTGCAAGCTTTTGGTTACCGGCGAACACTTGCAAAAACGTCTCGCTGTGCAAGTCCTCTGCAGACAAACCCAACTGCTCGCCGATGTGCTCAGAAACAGCCACCAGTTTTGGTGCGGCAACCGGCGTAGGGTCGACAAACGAGTACACCGCATTATGCACTTGACGACGCGTATTGCGCGTTTCAGGGTCGGCAGGTAAGCGCTTTAGAATAGAGTTATTAAACTGTAGATGCATCTGGGCCTCGTATAATCAATTGGTCGCGAAGCACAAAAATCAACACAATCACTGGCAAGCCCATCAAGCTAGCTAAGATAAAGAAATTGGGGTAACCCATAGCTTCAACAAGCGTACCGGCAAAACCGCCAATCAGCTTTGGAAAAAGCGTCATCACCGAACTAAAAATGGCATATTGTGTGGCGGTGAACGACACATTCGTTAGACTCGACAACCACGCAATGAAAGCGGCCACTGCTATGCCCTGACTCAAATTATCAATCACGATCACGCCCGCTAAATATTCCACGAGCGGTTCTTGATACGCTAACCACGCGAACGCTAAGTTGGTAACCGCCACTAATACGGCGCCCAACAGCAAAATACGCATCACCCCAAAGCGTAAGGCCAAAATGCCACCAAGGAAACTACCCGCGATGGTCATCACCACGCCAAACACCTTGGTCACCGAAGCAATCTGCGCTTTGCTATAACCAATGTCGTGATAGAACACATTGGTAATCACGCCCATCACAATATCGGATACGCGGTAAAAGCCCACCAGTAAGAGCACCCAAATAGCCAACTTGCCATAGCGGGCAAAGAAGTCCCGAATGGGGTCGATATAACCCTGATTGACCATGTCATGGTCTACCCAGTGATAGTGCAAACTGACAACTGCCGTGAACCAGGCCGCTGCCAGCGCAAGCGCGAGCACAACACTGTTGTACAGAAAGCCAAACACACCCTGCATGCCACCGGCAAACCACTGCGGTGTGTCTGGGGTAATCACGAACACCAAAATAAAGGCCACGATAGACGTGCAAAAGAGCAGTAAAAACCGCGCGTAAGCAGACGTAGTGGCCGCATAGATGCGTTCTTTGGAGACCGCCGGTTCGCCAATAAACAACGTAGTGAGTACCCCTACTAGCATGGCTCCGGCCATGCAGGTGTAGGCGAGTCGCCAAGCATTAAAGCTGTAGTTGTCGGTGGTGCTGCCAAAATATTGGGCTAAGTAAATAGCACCCGCGCCCGCTACAATCATGGCGGTACGGTAGCCCGCGATATAAGTAGACGACAGCATAGCTTGCAAACGCGGCTCTGCTGACTCGATGCGAAACGCATCAATAACCACATCCTGCGTAGCCGACGAAAAACCCAGCAACACCGCGGCCAAGGCTACCGCCGTTAGGCCTATCTGTGGATCGGTATTCGCCATCAGCAGAATGGCCGCAATGATGCTGAGCTGGCTCAACAGCAACCAAGAGCGGCGACGGCCGAGCCAACGACTTAATAACGGGATAGGCAGTCGGTCGACAAGCGGGGCCCAGACAAATTTAAATGAATAGCCCAGCGCGGCCCAACTAAAAAAAGTGACCGCCGAGCGTGACACGCCAGCTTCGGCTAGCCAGAGTGAAAGGCTCGAGAAAATCAGCAAGATGGGAATACCGGCCGAAAAGCCTAACAGCAGCATCACCCATACCGCCGATTCGCGCCACCACTTGATTTGGGCAGGTATTTCGAGTGCGTGATTCATAGGGCGAGATCGTATTCGAGCACTAACGGCGCATGATCCGAAAATCGCTCGTCTGTGTAAATGCGCGCAGAGCCCGGTTTAACGGCGGTCGCCAGGTTGGCCGATATAACGTGGTAGTCAATGCGCCACCCCGTGTTGTTCGCCCACGCTTGACCGCGGTTCGACCACCAGGTGTACTGCTCGTCTAGATCATTAACAATGCGAAAGGCGTCGCGAAAACCCGCATCACCACTTTGTGTTATCGGCGTGACTATAGCTTGTGCTGTTTCTGGCTCCGTTTCACCAAACAACCAGTCTAACCACTGCCGCTCCTCAGGTAAAAATCCAGAATTTTTCTGATTACCGCGCCAATTCTTAATATCGCGTTTCTTGTGCGCAATATTCCAGTCGCCACAAATTATCCAGCGTCGTCCCGAGGCGATCATGTCGGCGAGCTTGCTCTCAAAGCGCGCCATTAACTCAATTTTGAACACTTGCCGTTCGTCTTTGCTGGAGCCAGAAGGTAGATATAAAGACACCACACTCAAGCCACCAAAGTCGGCCTGTATGTAACGGCCTTCCGAATCCACGTCGGCAAAGCCCTCCCCTAATCCGTACTGCACTCGATCCGGTTCGCGTTTGCAGTACAAAGCCACACCACTGTAACCCTTTTTCTCAGCCGCGTGCAGATAGGTGTGTACCCCTTGTGGATAAAAGGGCGCGCCTTGAATTTGGTCGGGTTGCGCTTTAAGTTCTTGCACGCAAACCACATCGGCGTCTTCATTCGCAAGCCATTCATACAAACCCTTGTTGGCGGCTGCGCGAATGCCGTTTACGTTGACAGAGATAACTTTCATGATTTAAGGGGTAGAATTGCGGATTGAAGTGACGAGTTCAGTATAATACGGGAAACGTCCAAGGAATTTGCAGATGCTGCCATACCAAGAAAAGTTTATTGAGTTTGCCTTACAAACCGGCGTACTGAAATTTGGCGAGTTCAAATTAAAGTCAGGTCGCATTAGCCCGTATTTTTTTAATACAGGGCTGTTTAACAGTGGCGCCACCATGCTGCAGTTCAGTCGCTTTTTCGCACAAAGCATCGATAACTCAGACATCAAGTTCGATGTACTGTTCGGCCCCGCTTATAAAGGCATCACCTTGGCCTGTGCGGTCGCTATGGCGCTGTCCGAAAACACCGGACAAGAAGTGCCGTTCGCGTTTAATCGCAAAGAAGCCAAAGACCACGGAGAGGGGGGCAGTATGGTTGGCGCACCCATCAAAAACAAGGTAGCCATTATTGACGATGTGATTACCGCTGGCACCGCTATTCGCGAAGCATTTGCGATTATAAAGGACTTTAATGCGCAACCCTGTGCGGTGTTCCTCGCATTAGATCGACAAGAAGTTGGTCAGGTTGACAACAAACCAACGGACTTTTCGGCGATTCAGCAAGTGGAGCAGGAATACAATATCCCCGTGGTTGCCATCGCCACATTAGAAAACATTATCGAGTACCTCAAAGTGGATCCGGCCATGAGCGCCAACCTTGATGCGATGCGCGCCTATCGCGACCAATACGGCATTCAATAAGCCATGTCGATTGCGGAACTCGATTGCTATCTCGTGGGGGGTGCAGTACGCGACGAAGCGTTAGGTTTGCCCGTAGCCGATCAGGATTGGGTGGTAGTGGGTGCCACCGTACAACAAATGTTGGATTTGGGCCTACGTCAAGTAGGACAAGATTTTCCAGTTTTTATAAACCCGGCTAACGGGCAAGAATACGCGCTCGCTCGCACCGAGCGCAAAACCGCACGTGGCTACGCGGGCTTTGAGTTCCATGCCTCGCCCGATGTCACATTAGAAGAAGATCTAGCACGACGCGACCTCACCGTAAACGCCATGGCCAAGTCGGTGACTGGAGAGCTAATCGACCCTTTTAATGGAATGCAAGATTTACGCGATGGCGTGTTGCGACACGTGTCGCCCGCCTTCGTGGAAGACCCCGTACGCATATTAAGAGTGGCTCGCTTTGCCGCACGCTTTAAGTTTTCGGTGGCGCCAGACACGCTGCAATTGATGCAAACGATGGTGGATAACGGCGAAGCCAATGCCCTGGTTGCCGAACGCGTGTGGCAAGAACTGCATAAAACCTTACTTACGCAACACCCGCACATTTTTTTACAAACGCTAAGAGCCTGTGGCGCGCTGACGAAGATTTTGCCCGAAGTGGATGCGCTGTACGGCGTGCCACAATCCGCTGAATATCATCCTGAAGTTGACACAGGTGTGCACATGGAAATGGTTATGCAGCAGGTCGCGCAAATCAGTTCCGACCCAATCGTGCGTTTTGCCGCGCTTACCCATGACTTGGGCAAGGGCATTACGCCAGCGCACGTGCTGCCCTCGCATAAAGGCCACGAACAAGCGGGCGTGCCGTTAATTAAGGCCTTGTGCGAACGCTTGCGCGTGCCGAACAAATATCGCGCGTTGGCCCTTGCGGTTGGCGAGTACCATTTGCATATGCACAAAATGTTTGCCCTAAAGGCATCGACCATCTTACGAGTGTTAGAGAAAACGCGCTCGCTATTGGATACAGAACGCGCGCAACAAATAGCCGATGCCTGTTTGGCCGATGCGCGCGGGCGCACTAGCTTCGAAACTCGCGATTACCCACAAGCGCGACTTTTTGTGGAACTCCAACGAGCGGCGGCTGGCGTAGATGCCGCGGCAATCGCGGCACAACACGACAAGCCTGCTAGGATTAAGGCCGCGCTTGAGCGCGCGCGTTGCGTTGCCATTGAGCACGCTCGTGAGGCCTTTTTAGCAGAGCATGACGTTGCACTAAATTAAGTGCCTAGTTCACGTCGTCCAATAATAGCCACAGCGCAGGTAGCGAGGTAGAGTCACCCTCGGCCAACACATCTACCGTAAAGCCCGTGGCGTCTTGGCTGATGATTTTTACCGAAATACCCAACGCCGCATTGCGATACTCTTCGCCCACGCGCCACATCACGCCCTCGGTATCGGCAAAGTCGGCCGCGGGTGAGCCTGCATCCACCACCCACGATGGCTCTTTACGTTGCTCATCAACCGAGTGGATCAACACGGCCGTGCCTTCCAACCCCTCGTAGATGCCTCCACGACGACGAGCTTCCACCGTAAAGTAGCGGTTTTTACTGATCTCAAATAGGGCCGTTCTGTATGCTCCATTGGTCGCCTGAGCGCGATCTAAAAACGACAATTTAACCCGCCGAGTGATGCCCGTTTTCGGTACACGATACACTTCAACACCTTGTAACCAACCTAAACTAAGCTTTTCATAAGCATTAAGGTGCACGCCTTTGAGCCCATAAATAGGATCGGCAAAGCCACCAAACGCATAGCTCATTACCGTCCACGGCGAATCATAGGGATCGTTATCGCCATCGGAGTTATTCGAGTGCGGCAAACCAAACGAGTGACCCATTTCATGTGCTAACACAGCGACATCAGACCATGCCCAGTCGGGCTCCCAAGTGGTTGGGAACTCCCGATTGTTGCCATCTAGGATGGCGCGCCAACCGCCTCCCCAAGCGCAACACCCGATTTCGCCGTTAAACATGAGATTAATGCCATCTACGTTCGAAAAATCCACGAAAGAATCGGCCACCGAAGTACAGTCGTCAAACAACAAGCCAAGATCTACTTCGCGGGTGGGACTGATGTATTTGGAACGTGGGCCGATCATGGTGAACCAGCCCGAACTGCCACCAGCGCCCCCGTAGGCACGAGAGCCAATTAAGTTAATCGCTTCGCTGGACACTTCGCGCCAGTAATGGCCGAGTTGCCCTGGCGCATCACCATACATGGCGTCGAAGTAGCTAAAAGGTTGGTCTTCGGTGGCCACATCGCTAAATTTACACAGCAGTGAAACATAGCGCTTTGATGCGGGCGTGGCTGCCGAACTAGCCCCACGCTGCATCCTTTTAGCCGAGTCGGGCGCGGGCGCTCGCACGACCATGTTGTTGATGTATAACGACGAGTCGCTTGACACCGAACCGTCCATTTTAGGCGCGCTGACTACACTCACACTTACCCGCTTGCCGCTGTTGGCCTGAAGCGACCTAAGCGACACCGCGGCTGACTCTCTAACTAGCAGCTCATAACGGCGGTTCTGATCATCAGTTAAATACGCCACCAATCGACTGCCCGAATCGCCCACTCGTGCATCACCATAAACCGTATGCAGCCATCCTTCAATATCCTCGGCCACCGCCACCTGCACTGTGCCCAACAGACCAAAGCACAAACATAAGTACAGGCTTAAGGGTTTTATAATGCTCGCGCCAATAGTGAAGTTCACTGTGTGACTACAGAGAGCGAGCGGCGCACATTAATTTGGTCAGGTAAATTTTGACTTAAAAACCGCAGCATATTGCCACCCATTACTTTACGAATTACATCGCGCGGTATGTTTCGATCAAGCATAGTCTGCGTCAATATGGCCATTTCACTCGCATCGAATGAGGTTTCTACGGTACCGTCAAAATCTGAGCCTAACGCCACATGATCTGCGCCTACTAAAGCAATTCCATATTCAATTGCGTCAACAACATTCTCGGGTGAGGCACCACAAATGGCACCATCCCAAAACCCTACCGCAATCAAGCCACCTTGGTTAGCGATGTCGATCATTAACTCATCCGAGATATTTCGGGGGGTGTCGCAATGACCTTTAAAGCCCGTATGACTTACCACCAACGGTTTGGTGCTTTGCGCTAATACATCGCGCACACTGGCTTCAGAGGAATGCGACACATCTACGATAATGTCTTTGGCTTGCATCATTTTAACGGCCTGCTTACCAAAATCAGTGAGCCCGAGTTGACTGGTACCGTGCAACGAACCGCCGAGCGCATTGTCGAAAAAGTGTTGCAAGCTCATCATGCGAAAGCCCGCGTTGTACAACACATCAATGTTTTCTAGCTTGTCGTCCAAGGCATGCGACCCTTCTGTGCCAATCAAGCCGGCCGTAAACGTGGGGTTACTTGAACGAGTCAACAACCACTCAGCAAGATCTGCTTTATTTAATACCACAGTGAAATCATTCGGTTTACGTTCGGCCAAATCAAACACTTTACCCGCTTGATACAATGCACGCTCAGTAAGACTCGACCAAGTAGCCAACGGCCACAGTTGCGCCATGGCCAACATGGTGATGTTGTCACGCGCGCCCGTCTCGTTACGTTCATAGTTTTGCCCAGCCGGCGACTTGGTGACCGTGGTAAACATTTGCAAGCCTAAATTGCCTTCCTGCATACGTGCTAAATCAACATGCCCAAAGTCATGCCGTCCACGCATATCACGGTTCCAAAGTGCCGTGTCGGCGTGCCAGTCGCCTACTATTAGCGAAGCATGTAATTCGGCCGCTTCGGCGCTTATTGAGTACGGAGTGTGCTCGAGTACTAAGTTCATGGATTGATCCATTCGCTTTACGCCAATGGTGCTCATTGCCCAAATCGCTACTGCAACCAGTACGATCAATCCGATTAGTATTTTCTTCATCACTTAGCTCCTTTGCTCGCTTTTCGCTTTTCGTTTTTTTTAGTTATGGGACATCAATAAATGGGTCGCTACCAGATTAAATCATCGGGTACTTCATATCCTGCATAGAGGTCGTCTTGCTCGCCTTTAACAGCACCAGCCGCCACTTGCTCAGCCGCTGTTGCCGCGAAGAAGACCACCGCAGGTGCATAGCGCTCTTGCAGCTTTAGCACGGCCGTCTTGGGAACCACTTCGAAACGTTGCCCCGAGGTAACCACCACGCCCAATGTGCCGTTACTTAAACCGCGTCGCTGTTCCGAAGTGACGGCAATACTTTTTACTTTTTTGCGATGCGTGAAATTAAACGAATCCTGCGCGTCGGCACGGTCAAGTTTGGCATGATCGATCAACTGCAACACTTGCGCATCGAGCTCCTTTTGCTTTCGTTCGGCTTCGCGCTGTTCATTTAGGGCGCGGTCTCGCTTGGCCTTCTTGATCATGGCCTGCTGCGCGCGTAACGTTTCGTCCGATACTTTAACGCGATCCTTCTTAGCGGGCTTAGGGGCTTTTTTCGGCTTAGGTGCCTGCGCCTTTTGTTTAGGCTTAACTAAGCCGGCTAGTTTTAATTGATCTTGTAATGTGCTCATTGGAGAACGTCTAAAAAGAGGCTGTTGGCTTGTTCAAATGATATGTAATACTGCTGAAAACAAAAATGACAATCAATAGTAATTACGTCTTTACCCTGCGCTTGATGTTCGGCTACTAAGGCAGCCACTTCTTCCTTGCCTAGAGATTGTAAGGCGTTAAGAGAGCGCTCGGTGCTGCACTCGCAGCCAAACTGCAAAGCCTGCGGCGCGAAGAGTCGACACGCTTCATCGTGAAATAACTTGGTAAGCGCTGTGGCGCTGGTATCTTCATGCGCTTCGCTTAGGGTCATCGACTTGAGCAAAACACCCAAATGCTCAAACTGCTGGGCACTTAGTTGGGTGTCGGTGATCTGTTGCGTGGGTAAAGCGTGCAGGGAAAAACCAACCACTTGGGTGGCACTGGCCAGTAGATGAAAGCGGCTCGGAAGTTGCTCAGAGCGCTCGAAGTAGTCTTCTAAACAAAGCGCTAAAGTGGATTTTTCCACCGGAATGATGCTTTGATAACGCTCTTCACTATCGGGCGTAATGGTGACCGCTAACACCGGACTAGGCAGTAAATTGAGCGCAATCTGCTCGGATAGCACCGCGCTGTGATTATATTCACAGATAGCCCGCACTGAACCGTCGTTCGCACAATCGGCAATCAATAGATGAATATCGCCCTCGGTGCGCATTTGCACTGATAGCCCTCCATCGGCCTTGATACTGTCTTTTAACAAGACCGCTGCCACGGTAAATTCGTTAATTAAACGCGCCAATGCATTGGGGTAATAGTGCGTCGACTGAATCATTTGGCAGCTCTCAACAAGGCGTGCATAACAGCCCCGCACATCCGCGTGATCAAACACAAACCGCCGTTTGAGGTCGGAACGCAGTTCTTCTTCAGACCCGTCAGCGACCTGAGAGTGCGCTTGTTTTACATCTTCCATTACACCGCCTTCCATGCAAAAACAATAATAACCAATGCCAACGCGATCCGATAATACACAAAAGGCATCATGCCCACGCGCTCCACAAAACGCATAAAAGCCCGGATGCACAGTAAGGCCACTACCGCGGATACGAAAACAGCGATAGAGAGTAAATCCCAAGCCACAGGACTGTTTTGTTGGCTAAGCTCCGCGCCCTTTAACAAGGCGGGTAGGGAGATGGCTGGAATTGCGAGCAAAAATGAAAACCGCGCGGCCGCCGTGCGCGAATATCCGAGCGCTAACATCGCCGTCATTGTGATACCCGAGCGCGACGTGCCAGGAATCAACGCCAAAGCCTGCGCAGCTCCCACAAGCATGGCTTGTTTGAAGTCGAGCGACTGTAGGCTTGCATTGTTGGCCACAGAACGGCGATCTGCCCAGCCCAGCGCCAAGCCAAAGATGAAGGTTGTTGCCGCAATCACTAAGGCACTGCGCAGATTCAATTCGATCCAATCACCGGCTAACAAGCCCACCAGACCGACCGGAATGGTGGCAACAATCAACCACCAACCTAGCCACCCATCTGCATTCCAGCTTTGCGTGGTCCACCCACTGCACCATGCGCGGATAATGGCGATTAGGTCTTGCTTAAAATAATAGAGTACCGCACACAAAGTGCCAGCATGCACCGCCACATCAAATGCCAAACCTTGATCTTGCCACCCTAAAAAGGCCGGCACCAAGATGAGGTGAGCAGAACTCGAGATAGGCAAAAACTCGGTAAGGCCCTGCAGAGCCGCGAGGATGAAAGCCTGAAAATAGTCCATTACGATGATTGTGATAAAGAGTTCTTGAGTGTGCGCATTGTACTCTCTATACAGATCAATATGTTTACCAGCCGGCAAGATTAGAGCTACCGCTTAAACAGCGGTGCGAAGATCAATGTTAGACTGGCGCGCTTGCGAAGGCTTGCTTGTGTATAGCATTTTATGGGCTCGTCCATAATAGGAGCCTGCATCATGCCATTGACCACATCTCTTACCCACACTGTAACTTATGACTAACACCTCCTCGGCCGACGCTGTTGATCAAAACGCCCATCTCACTAAAACGGCCCTTGTTACAGGCGGCGCGCGGCGTATTGGTAAACGTATAACGCAAATGCTGCACGAGGCTGGTTATAACGTGCTCGTTCACTACAACACCTCCGCCGACCAGGCGCACGATCTTGTAGTAAGCCTCAACCAGCGCCGCCCTAACTCGGCCAGCTCGTTTGCCGCCGATCTAAACGATATAGAGTCCATCGCACCGCTCGTAGCCGAGTGCATCGCGCAGTTTGGGCGGTTGGATGTTTTAGTTAACAATGCTTCCACTTTTTACCCCACACCCATCACTCAAGCGTCGCTCGCGCAATGGGACGATTTGCTCAGCAGTAACTTAAAAGCGCCATTCTTTTTAACTCAAGCCTGCGTGCCGCATTTGCGCGAACAAAAGGGCAGCGTGGTGAATATTGTAGACATCTATGCGCGTCGCCCATTAGCCGATCACGCCATTTATTGCGCCGCAAAAGCCGGCTTAGAAATGTTAACGCGGGCCTTAGCGCGAGATCTGGCACCCCAGATTCGCGTTAATGGCATCGCCCCCGGGGCCATATTGTGGCCAGAAAATGACGACCACCCACTGCAGTTAGACACTGTGTTGAAATCGATTCCGCTCGGTCGGCTAGGCACACCAGAGGAGATAGCCCAAACGGTGTTGTTTTTTGTCTCGAATGCAAGCTACATCACAGGCCAGACCTTGGCCGTAGACGGTGGCCGGTCGGTGGTGAATTAGCGACTACCGCGCTCGGTCATCAAGCCAACTTGCTTAGCGTGCTTTAATACGCCGCCTTTGTCCAAGGTTAGCCGTAACCAGCTTAATTTGAACTCTTCCATGAGTAGATCGGCTATTTGGGTAATTAGGGTTTCGATGAGCTGTACCCGCGAAGCTTGCGCGTATTCCACAATTCGCTCAGTGACTTGCTGATAATCGAGCGCATCTTCCAACGCATCGCTACGTGCTGCGGGTGCAAAGTTTGCTGCGCACTCTAGATTAAACACGATGGTTTGCGTAGTTGCTTGCTCCCACGGGTAAACCCCAATCACACACTGGCAACGAATGCCGTTTATAAATATGGTATCCATGTGCGCATTCTAAAGTGAAGCGACTGCTTCCGCCATAGCGTAAAATGCGGCACGTAAGGGCAAGAACTCGATGCGTCGCTTTCACGCCTCTAGACGTGGTAGCGCAATCCAGCCACACAACTATTTGACTCTTTGGGCCAAACCTTATGGACAGCTTTATACCTTATCTCTTAGTGCTTTTCGCATACTGCTTGGGCTCGGTGTCGAGCGCGGTGATCACCGCTAAACTCATGGGTTTGCCTGATCCGCGCACAGCGGGCAGCGGCAATCCTGGAGCCACTAATGTCTTACGCACTGGCGGCAAGCTCGCCGCACTGATTACGCTCGCGGGCGATGTACTCAAAGGCCTGGTGCCCGTGCTACTGGCGATTGAAATGGGCGTGAGTAATGGCTGGGTGGCGGTAGTGAGCATCGCGGCCTTTATGGGGCATTTGTATCCGGTGTTTTTTGGATTTAAAGGTGGCAAAGGTGTCGCCACTGCGATTGGCGTATTCGCGGGGCTATCATTGCCATTGCTCGGTGTGTTTGTAGGCGTCTGGGCTGCCACCGCGCTGGCGTTTCGCTACTCGTCGTTAGCCGCGCTAGTCGCCGCCGCGGTTACGGGCCTAGCTAGCTTCGCCATCTTCAACGACCCAGCACAGCTGCAACTGATCGGTGGCGTGTTATGGATAATCGCGTTTTTGTTCAGGCAACACCGCGAGAACCTAGAGCGCCTGAAAGCCGGCACTGAAAGTAAGATAGGCAGTAAAGGCTGAATTCGTCGGATACGTCATCCCCGCGCCCCGTCATCCCCACATGTTGTTCGTCATCCCCGCGAAGGCGGGGACCTAGATCCATTACCTAGCATAATGCCAAACCATGGTTTCCCGCCTACGTGGGAATGACAAAGTGGTGCTAACAACCCATGGTTTCGGTCCCCGCCTTACGCGGGAAAAAGAGGTGGGAGCTCCTCTAACGACCAGCGCGCTTTTACACTAAAGCTTAAGTCGGTGGTTGCTTGGTGCAAGCGTTGACATCCTGCGTAGGCGATCATGGCGCCGTTGTCGGTACAAAACTCAATTTTGGGATAAAAAGCTTGGCCCTTGGCAGCGGTCATCATGGTCGCTAAACGCTCACGCAAAACTAAATTAGCACCCACACCGCCAGCCACAACCAGTCTTGGAATCTTGGTTTGTTCAATCGCCCGTTTGCATTTGCGCACCAAGGTATCTACCGCCGCGTCTTGAAATGCCCACGCGATATCCGCTACCGTTTGTGGGTCGAGAGCGTTTTGTTGCACCGTGGTGAGCGCAAAGGTCTTGAGTCCGCTAAAACTAAAATCCAACCCTGGGCGGTCTAGCATCGGCCGCGGAAACGTAAAGCGGCTGGGGTCTCCTGATTTAGCTCGCTGTGCAATGGCCGGTCCACCTGGATACCCTAAGCCCAACAATTTTGCGGTTTTGTCGAACGCCTCACCCACAGCATCGTCGAGCGTTTGACCTAAAATTTTATATTCCCCCACACCTTGGACTTCCGCCAGTAAGGTATGGCCCCCCGAAACCAGCAGCGCGATAAACGGAAACTCCGGCGCGTTTTCTTCTAGCATCGGTGCCAGCATATGACCTTCCATATGGTGTACACCGATGCTCGGCACATTCCACGCAAACGCTAAGCCCTTGGCAATGGCGCTGCCCGCCAACAAAGCACCCGCCAAACCAGGGCCTGAGGTATACGCCACGGCATCCACACTCGAGGGCTCTGCTTGGGCACGTTGCATAACCACTTCGACCAAAGGAATAACTTTACGGATATGATCGCGTGCGGCCAACTCAGGCACCACGCCACCGTAACGCTTATGGGTTTCGATTTGTGAATAAAGAGCATGTGCAAGTAACCCTTGTTCCGAATCGTACAAGGCAATACCAGTGTCATCACAAGAGGTTTCAATACCTAATACACGCATTTTGAGTCACACAAGAGGGTTAGGGCGGGGTAGCATTATAACGGTAGATGGTCGCCGCGCCTGAACAGGGTTTTACAAAAAAGCGGTTTGCATAGGAAACAGACTGCAAAAACGACTCGGCTCCGCGCCACACGACGGCCGACACGGTTAACATAATTTGGTTCTAAGTGTGTACAAACGCTTGAATTATAGATAGAATCGCGCGCCCAAGCGTTGGTTGAATGATATAGGAAACAGCCGACTCAAACATAAAGACGAAGAAACCAGATGCCACAAGTAAAAGTTAAAAATGACGAGCCGTTTGACGTAACCCTACGCAAATTTCGTCGTTCATGCGAAAAAGCCGGTATTTTTACTGAAATGCGCGCTCGCGAATTTTATGAAAAACCAACGTCCGTGCGCAAACGTAAAGGCGCAGCTGCCAAAAAACGTGAAATGAAACGCGCTTCACGCGGCCGCATTCGTACTACGCGAATGTACTAATTCAAAACGAGTTTGGGACTCGATCCCGCACTCGTTTTGATCGGCTTTTTTACCGGCCTAATAGCCACACAAACAACACGCACATGTCCCTTAAAGAACAAATTTTAGACGACATGAAGACCGCAATGCGAGAGAAAGCCACCTCGCGTTTAGAGTCAATTCGCATGTTACGCGCCGCCATCCAACGCAAGGAAGTAGATGAGCGTATCGAGCTTGACGACGAGCAAGTACTCGGCATTATCCAAAAACAGATTAAGCAATCGCAGGATGCGATTAAGCAGTTTATTCAAGGCGAACGCACCGACCTTGCTGACAAAGAGCAAGCCCACGTAGACAACCTCGCTAGTTATTTACCTGCTCAGCTGAGCGACGCAGAAGTAAGCGCCGCCGTCGATGCCGCCATCGCCGCTACGGGCGCAGCGGGCATGCAAGACATGGGCAAAGTGATGGGTGCGCTTAAAGAGCAGCTGCAAGGACGCGCTGACATGGGCAAAGTAAGCGGAATTATTAAAAGCCGCCTAAGCTAAACTCTGTCTCAACGCGGTAGTTGGTTATCTGCCGCGTATTTTTCCGACACCACACTGTCGTCCTCGCGTCCCCCGTGTCATTCCCGCATCCCTAATGTCATTCCCGCGTAGGCGGGAATCCAAATGTTTGGGTTTGGCGCTGTGCTAGGAAATGGGTCCCCGCCTGCGCGGGGATGACGTTTCCGACCTGCGCGGGAATGACAGGGGGCGCGGGAATAACGAACAGGCCGCTTGAATGACAAATGGTGATGTAATTTCACCAACGTTGCATTCAGCTTACCGCTAAAATAGTCCCATGGCAGGCCTCATACCCCAACACTTTATAGACCAACTCATCAACCGTGTTGATTTGGTGGATCTTATTGATGGTTACGTGCCACTCAAAAAATCGGGCGCGAACTATAAAGCCTGCTGCCCATTTCACACCGAAAAAACCGCATCTTTCACCGTCTCACCCGGCAAGCAGTTTTATAAATGCTTTGGCTGCGGTGCGAGCGGCACCGCCATTAGTTTCTTGATGGAATACGACCATCTTGAGTTTAGAGAGGCCGTAGAAAAACTCGCAAGTGCTGTAGGCCTTGAAATTCCTGAAGAAGCTAGGGCGCCGCAATCGACTAAGCACACACAGCAGGGCGTGGATTTATACGCTCTAATGAACTCGGTGAGCACCTATTTTCAAGAGCAATTGCGCCAGCATCCTGCGCGCGGTCAAGCCGTTGAATATTTGCTCAAACGGGGTATCAGCGGCAGAACGGCAAAACGCTTTGCATTGGGTTATGCGCCAGAAGGATGGGACAATCTAATGACAAAACTGGCCACTGGACCTGCCCTTAAAAAGGCCTTAGAGGATACGGGCATGCTCACTCGTAACGAAAAAGGGCGCGTATACGACCGTTTTCGTGAGCGAATAATGTTTCCCATCGAGGATCATCGCGGTCGCGTGGTGGGTTTTGGGGGACGGGTACTCGATCAAGGCGAACCCAAATATCTTAACTCTCCTGAAACGCCCATCTTCCATAAAGGCTCAGAACTGTATGGCCTATATGGCGCCCGCGGCAGCATTAAAGAACACGACCATGTGATAGTGGTTGAAGGATACATGGATGTGGTGGCGCTGTGGGAAGCCGGCGTGGAACACGCTGTTGCTACACTAGGTACCGCCACCACCGCTATGCATCTGCAGCGCCTGTTTCGGCAAACCAGTAATCTGGTATTTTCCTTTGACGGTGATCGCGCTGGGCGCGCTGCCGCATGGAAGGCTTTAGAAGCGTGTCTACCGCAAATGCAAGACGGTCGTACAGTGAGCTTTTTGTTTTTACCCGACGGTGAAGACCCCGATTCAATGGTACAAAAAGAAGGCAAGGACGCTTTTATGCAGCGCGTTAAAGGCGCCACTCCCATCATTGCTTTTTTGATCAACCACTTGTCTGAGAAGGCCGATTTAGATCGCATGGATGGTCGCGCCAAATTGGCGAGTCTGGCTAAACCTCTTATCAAACAGCTCCCACAAGGTGTGCTGCGGCAAATGCTCATCGAGACCATCGCCCGAATGGTGAACACGGCGCCGGCCGCATTACTCGAACTCGAACCAGCTCAGGCCGAGAATTCAACTTGGAAAAGAAAACCACAGCACTTAACTCAACCTACTAAGCTGTCGCCCATCCGCACTGCCATTTCATTGCTATTGCAAAACCCGGATTTTGCATCACAGGTGCCCGACTTGAGCAAGCTGCGTGAAGCTCGGGTGCAGGGGTCAGAAGTGCTGATTAACTTACTAGAACTGTGTAATGAACACGCCCTGACCAACACAGCCATGTTTTTAGAGCGCTTTCGAGGCCAAGAGCTGCACTCAGCCCTTGAAAAACTGGCAAGTCATGACCATCTGTTAAGCTCTGGGGAATTACAAGCTACGTTTCAGTCTCTTATCGCCCATATTGAACAATCGGCTGCGCATGTTGAGCTAGAGTCGCTTATCGCGAAAGCCGAAAATCAATCACTAAACTCAGAAGAGAAGCAGAGACTGAATCAATTGTTAAGCCGCCAGCAAGATTAACTTAAGGCGATCTTTTAATTAACGTAAATATCTCATTTCATTGAATAAAAAGCGATTTTTACCGCCAGTTGTTATAAAATCGCGCGTTAACCTGAGTTAAGCCCCGAAAAATTACCCTCGTTCAAGTGTCACGCTAACCGCACTTGAACGCTTTTGTGTGAGGTTCCAAAAATGGATTCCAGTAGCAAAAAGTCTGAACTTAAACGACTTATCTTGAAAGGCAAAGAGCAAGGCTTTTTAACCTATCGAGAAATTAACGACCACCTTCCCGAAGACATGAACGACACCGACCAAATTGAGTCGGTAGTGAACATGATCAACGACATGGGTATTGAAGTGTTCGACAGCGTGCCAGACGCTGACTCCTTGCTGTTAAAGGCAGAGTCAGACAAGGAAACTGAAGACGACGACGACAATACTGACGCGGTGCTTGCCACAGCCGTTGAAAGCGAGTTTGGCCGCACAACTGACCCAGTGCGTATGTACATGCGCGAAATGGGCACGGTGGATTTATTAACGCGTGCCGACGAGATTAATCTTGCGCAACGCATCGAAGACGGTATACGCCAGTCGACGGTAGCGATGGCCGCATGCCCCTCA
>CAYOXK010000004.1:35054-68235 GCA_964407915.1 uncultured Gammaproteobacteria bacterium | reverse complement strand
TAGCGCGGGCGCCGGACTGTTCTTTCAAACTCTACCGATTGCCTTAGTGTCTACTCCGGGCGGAAACTTAGTGGGGGCTGCGTTCTTCTGTTTAGCCTTTTTTGCAGCCCTGACCACCGCACTCGCATTACTCGAACCCACCGCTGAGTATCTGAAAGAAAAAACCGGCATAAGCAAAAAGATGGGCGCTTTGTATGGTGGCTTAGCGGCCATTGCGGTGGGCACGGTGTGCTTGTTCAGTATGCGCTTTCTTAATTTCTTGGATGTGGACGTGACGGCTACTATTATGTTGCCGCTGAGCGGGCTGCTAGTAGTGCTGTTCGTGGGCTGGCGTTTGGATAAAGTGATATTAGCCGAACAGTTAAACGTTAACGAAGAAAAACTTGGCCGCTACTTGCTGGTGATGGTGCGCTATGTTGCACCGCTGATGATTGCCACAATTCTCGTAGCCGGAATCAGTGACCGATACCTAGGTTAACCGGTTTTACACTAAAAGCTTGTAAATACCACGATCGCTAGCCACTCGGCTAGCGATGCGGGCAACGAGCGACGCCCATAAACATTAATCTACAAGCCTAACCTCAAAAGGGGTGGCTTTTGCACCGCAATAATTTGAGATTAGCGGGGCAAAGCGTATAAACTCGCGCCCATGATTCAATTTCAAAATGTAACCCTGCGGCGTGGCGAAACCTTACTGTTTGCCAACGCCAGTTGGCAAATCCATCCTGGCCAAAAAGTGGGTCTTACGGGCTCTAATGGCAGTGGCAAATCCAGCATTTTTGCATTGTTGAAGAACGAGCTACTGCTCGACACAGGTGATGTGCATGTCCCCAGTGACTGGGTTATGGCGCATTTGGCGCAAGAAGCACCCGCAGACCAACGCGCCGCCATTGAGCATGTTCTTGATGGCGATCAGGAATGGCGCACACTGGACGCTAAACTCCACAATGCCGACGACCCCAACTTTTTGAAATATCAAGGCCGCTTCGAAGCGATCGATGGCTATACGGCGCGCAGTCGTGCCGCCCAATTGCTCGACGGACTTGGCTTTAAACCAGAGGATCTTGAGCGACCCGCTTGTGAATTTTCTGGCGGCTGGCGAGTACGACTCAGTGTAGCCAAGGCCTTAATGTGCCGCTCTGACCTGTTATTGCTCGACGAACCCACCAACCATTTAGACTTAGATGCCGTGCTGTGGCTCGAACGCTGGCTCAAGCATTATCAGGGCACGGTGATATTAATCGCGCACGACCGCGACTTTTTAGATCAACTAACCACGCACACATTACATATCGAAAACCAACAAGCGCGTCTCTACAAAGGCAACTATACCGCTTTTGAGAAGATTCGGGCCGAGCAGCTCGCCAATCAGCAAAGCGCTTATGAGAAGCAGCAGCGTGAGATCGCGCACATGCAAGACTTTGTGCGTCGCTTTCGCGCCAAGGCAACCAAAGCGGCTCAGGCGCAAAGTCGCTTAAAGGCCCTAGAGCGCATGGAGCAAATAGCTCCAGCGCACGTTGATTCGCCTTTCGAATTCTCGATTCCAGAACCTGACAAAGCGCCTAGCCCGCTGATCAGTGTGCACAGCGCAAGCGTAGGATACGACCAACAAGCCATCGTCGAAAATTTGGAGTTTGCAATGTCTCCGGGTGATCGTATTGGTTTGATCGGTCCGAATGGTGCGGGCAAATCTACCGTAATCAAATTTCTGGCGGGCGAACTTAAACCACTGAGTGGTAACTATCATCGTTCAAGCGAGCTCAAAATTGGTTACTTTGCGCAGCACCAGATTGAACGGCTGCAACTGGATCACTCGCCTCTAGAACATATGCGTATATTGGACGACGAAACCAATAACGGTCACGCCACCGAAAACCAGTTACGACGTTACCTTGGTAGTTTTGGATTTACGGGTAACAAGGCCACGAGCCCCGTACGACCCTTTTCGGGCGGCGAAAAGTCACGTCTAGCGCTAGCCCTACTGTGTTACGAGAAACCCAACCTGCTCCTGCTTGACGAACCGACGAACCACTTAGACATTGACATGCGGCAAGCCCTCGCCGTAGCGCTGCAAGATTACTCTGGTGCGGTGGTCTTAGTGTCGCACGACCGCCACTTGCTAAAAGTAAACTCGGACACTTTGATCTTGGTGGCCAATGGTCGTGCGCAAGAGTTTAATGGGAGCGTCGACGACTACCCTAAGTGGTTGATAGAACATCAACGGGGTGTTACTCCCAGCCTTGATCGCACTCAAACGAAGGCGGCTGAGCCAGCTGCCGTTAATCATTCTGCGCAGGCTAAAAAGGAGCGCAAACGCGACGAGGCCGAACGACGCCTCGCGATGCAACCATTGGCCAACCGCTTAAAGCGCTGCGAGCGCGAGATCGAAAAACTCAACATAAAAAAGGTGCAGATCGAAACCCAACTGGCGGACAACGAACTCTACGAAGAAGCGCAGCGCGAACAGCTTAAACAACTGTTGAGCGATCAAGCCTATACCCAAAAGGAAATCGAGCAAATGGAAGCCGAATGGTTTGCTGTGCAAGAAGAAATTGATCAATTTCAAGCATTGGGCTAACGTCGATGCGTTCGCCCCTAGATTAGGAACCAAGCATGCTCAAGTCACCCGCTCCAAGTTTAAACACTCCCAGTCAATTGGTTTTTGGAGCCGGCTTAACGGGCGGCTTCTTATTGGGGGCGTTGATGCACCGCGGTGCCAATGTTGCAGCCCTTGCGCGCGCCAGCAATGCTACGTGCTGGAAAGATGGCTTGGAGCTCTCGGACTATCATGACCACCAATGCCAGCTGAATGCACCGCTGCGCGTCTCGCCCGAAGAACAGCGTACCTTTGATCTAATTTGGCTTACCGTGAAGTGTACGGCAACGACCCAGGTCATCACTGAATTAGCTCAATTCGTGCATCCTGATACCGTAATCGTGTGTTGTCAAAACGGTTTTGGCAGCGACGACCCCATTCGCGCCGCATTCCCCAACAATCACATTGAAAACGCCATCATTGGTTTTAATGTAGCCGCGGTCAGCCCCGCTCACTTGAGGCGGGCAACCGAGGGCGACCTAGTTATTAGTTCGGAACTCGCAACCCGATTTAATTTGGATATCGGCTCGTCGTTGATGCCCGTACATATAAGCCACGATATGCTCGCGGCCCGCTGGGCTAAATTGCAGCTTAACTTAGCCAATGCCGTTAATGCGCTCGCCGATGTGCCGGTCAAAGCCATGCTAGAGCAACGTGCATATCGACGAGTCATCGCCGCGCTTATGCGAGAGTTGCTGACGATAACCAAAAAGAAGGGCATTGAGCTTCCCAAAGTAGCGGCGATTCCTGGACGTTGGATGCCAAGTTTAATGACGTTGCCCAACGCAATCTATAAGTTAATCGCTCAATCGACATTGGCCATTGATCCGAGCGCGCGCACGTCCATGTGGTGGGATTTACACAATAAGGCTAAGACCGAAATTGATTTCATTAATGGGGCTGTTTGCCGCGCAGGGCTGGAGCTAGGCATTGCAACTCCGGCCAACGCGAGCCTTATTGCACTTGTTCACGAAGTGGAAACGGGGCAGCGAGCGCGCAATTGGAGTCCGCAAGCGCTACAAGACCTAGTACTCGGCGCATGAACCAGCGTACGCACAAAATTGGTATCATCGGCGCTGGCAAAGTAGGCTTAAGCTTGGCGTTACTCTGTGCGCGCAAAGGCCATTCTGTTTGCGTGGCGACACGCCGCGTCAAAGCGGTGGGCTCGGCATTAGCCACGCGTGATGCACACCTTGAAGTGTCGGATGATTTACCGCGCGTCGCGCGCGAATCGACAATTTTGATTTTAGCCGTGAGCGATACGCACATCCGCGACACCTGCACAGAACTGACCCCGCACTTATCTGCAGGATCGGTGGTTACGCATCTGGCCGGCGCACTCGATTCAAGTGTCTTAGAGGGCGCTCGCGAGGTCGGCGCGTGCATTGCCTCTACCCACCCGTTAAATACATTCCCTACGCTAGACACCGCTATCTCTCTGCTGTCGAACGATGCACATGGCACAGCGGTATTTTGCGAAGGCGACGCTCCAGCGCTTGCCATACTCAGGCCTTTGTTTGAGTCTCTTGGCTTTCGGTACTATGCAATTGCCTCGCACAGTAAAGTGCTGTATCACGCGGCGTGCGTAATGGCGTGTAACTATTTTACGACGGTCATTGATGCAAGCGGAGAAATCGCGGCACAGGCAGGACTCGATGCCGAGACGTTTAAACAAGCGCTAATGCCCATCCTTAACGCCACCCTGCATAATATGCAGCAAGTGGGAACCCTTGATGCCCTGAGTGGCCCGATTGTACGCGGAGATGCACCAACCGTTGCCGCCCACATCAACGCGCTACGAAGCACCCCTGTAGAACCAGATTTTACCGATCTTTACGCGGAACTGGCACGCCATGCTGTGCGCATGGCCGATAAAACGGGGGCGATAAAGGCAACACAAATCGCTGCGATCACCGCCGCCCTAACCACCTCATAAAAAGTAAGTGCGCGCAACACTTCGCTACGCGATCTATTAATGAAATGAAGTGCCCGATTAAGTCGCCACTTCAATTTTTTGGGCAATGAGCGACTTCCATTTTGCGGGTCCAGTGTTGTGTACCGAAACCCCCTTGGTGTCCACCGCCACGGTCACAGGCATGTCCTTAACTTCAAATTCATGAATCGCCTCCATGCCCAGTTCAGAAAACGCGACTACACGCGAGTGCGTAATCGCCTTCGAAACTAAATACGCCGCGCCACCCACGGCCATTAAGTAGACAGCTCCGTGCTTGGCAATCGACTTTAGCGTCTCAGGGCCCCGTTCCGCTTTACCCACCATGCCGATCAAACCCGTTTGCTCCAACATCATGTCGGTATACTTATCCATTCGGGTTGCCGTCGTCGGGCCAGCCGGACCCACGGCTTCATCGCGCACCGCATCAACAGGGCCAACATAGTAAATAAAACGATTGGTGAAATCGACGCCCTCGGGAAGCCCTTCGCCGGATTCGAGCAATGTTTGAATACGCTTATGCGCAGCATCGCGACCCGTTAGTAGTTTGCCTGATAGCAATACCGTTTCGCCCGGCTGCCACTCGAGCATATCTGATTTTTTCAGAGTGTCTAAGTTGACTCGCCGCGCGCTGGGGCCAACGTCCCAAGCGATCTTTGGCCAGTTGCTTAAGGCAGGTGGTGTTTGCAAGGCAGGGCCGCTTCCATCAAGTACAAAGTGAGCATGGCGCGTGGCGGCACAATTGGGAATCATGGTGACGGGTTTCGACGCTGCATGGGTAGGAAAGTCTTTGATTTTTACATCCAGCACGGTCGTCAAGCCGCCCAAGCCTTGCGCACCAATGCCCAGTTGATTCACCTTTTCAAAGAGCTCCAAACGCAGTTCTTCTAAGCGACTATTGGGACCGCGTCGCTTGAGCTCTTGAATGTCAATGGGCTCCATCAACACTTCCTTGGCAAGCACCGCAGATTTCTCGGCCGTGCCCCCTACGCCAATGCCTAGCATGCCTGGCGGACACCAGCCCGCACCCATACCCGGTAGAGTCTTAAGCACCCAATCGACTAATGAATCGTTGGGATTGAGCATAACCATCCTTGACTTGTTTTCCGAGCCACCGCCCTTAGCGGCCACGTCAAATTCGACTTTGTCGCCCTCTACAATTTCGTAATGAATGGTGGCAGGCGTGTTATCTCCAGTGTTTTTTCGTGCACCTAGCGGGTCAGCCAATATAGATGGGCGCAGCACGTTGTCTGGGTGTAAATAGGCGCGCCGCACGCCCTCATTAATCATATCGGTAAGATTCATGTCCCGATCCCACGTTACGTCCATACCCACTCGTGCAAACACAGTAACGATGCCCGTATCTTGGCAAATAGGCCGCTGTCCCTCAGCGCACATTCTTGAGTTAATCAAAATTTGTGCTATCGCGTCCTTAGCTGCGCCCGACTCTTCAAGCTGATACGCTGCGTACATAGCATCCACGAAATCTTTAGGATGGTAGTAAGAAATAAACTGCAGCGCGTCAGCAACGCTCTCGATTAGGTCGTCTTGTTTAATAGCTGGCATAAATTTAACGGTTTCACCAAAATTAGGAAGACGGTAAGTTTAACAAATCAACTCGCGGCAATGTGCATAAAGCGCTCGGCAGGCCCGCAAACGCTGTTTTTAGTTTGGTTTTCGGCTAAAATCAGCTCCCCTTGCGTTGGCCTTGCAAACGCAACTATTCTTTAACCACGACTAAACCCTGTTGTAGCACGCTATGCGCACGTCTAAGTATTTATTAGCCACACTCAAAGAAACCCCTTCTGATGCCGAAATTATCAGCCATCAGCTGATGTTGCGTGCCGGCATGATCCGTAAAGTGGCGGCTGGCATTTATAATTGGCTTCCCCTAGGTTTACGCGTGTTGCGCAAGGTAGAGCGCATCGTGCGCGAAGAAATGGACAACGCGGGCGCGCAAGAAGTGCTGATGCCAACCGTGCAACCGGCCGAACTGTGGCAGCAATCCGGGCGATGGGAACAATACGGTGGCGAATTGATGCGGCTTAGCGATCGACACGCCCGGGAATTCTGTTACGGCCCTACGAGCGAGGAAGTGATTACGGCGTTAGTCGCCAACGAAATTCGCAGCTACAAGCAACTGCCTGCTAACTTTTACCAAATTCAAAATAAATTTCGTGACGAACGCCGACCACGTTTCGGCGTGATGCGGGCGCGCGAGTTTCTAATGAAAGACGCGTATTCATTCCACGTCGATCAAGACAGCCTGCAAGCCGAATACGACAATATGTACTCGGCGTACTGCAAAATATTTGACCGCGTAGGTTTAGCCTACCGCGGCGTTGAGGCCGATACCGGTTCGATTGGCGGCAATAGTTCGCACGAGTTTCAGGTGCTGGCTGATTCGGGCGAAGATGCCATCGCTGTGTGTGATAAACACCATTATGCTGCCAATGTAGAGCTCGCCGAAGCCTTACGCGTGGGCGGCGAACGCCAGGCAGCTACGCAATCGCTAACGCGCGTCGATACGCCAGGCCAACACACAATTGCCGCCATTGTTGATTTTTTACAAGTGCCGATAGAACGCACGATCAAAACCTTAGTGGTTAAAGGCGTGACCGAACCCGTAGTTGCGCTGGTGTTACGTGGTGATCACGAATTAAACGAACTCAAAGCCGCTAAGCATCCACAGATCGCCTCACCTTTAACCTGGGCCGACGAAGATGAAGTAAAAGCCGCCATCGGCTGCGCGCCAGGCTCGATTGGTGTTGTTGGACTCACGGTGCCGGTCATTGCCGACCGCTCAGCGGTTAATCTCAGCGATTTCGTGTGTGGTGCCAACGAGGACGATGTGCACCTTACAGGGGTAAATTGGGGGCGCGACTGTGCCGAGCCCGAGGTGTTTGACCTGCGCACGGTGGTGGAAGGCGATATGTGCGCTCGCGCGAGTGGCAGCGCAGATGAAGACCGCTTAACGATCACACGTGGAATTGAAGTAGGCCATGTGTTTCAGCTGGGGAAAAAATATTCTGAACCACTCGGCGCTACGTGCTTAGACGCGCAAGGCAAAGCAGTAACCATCACGATGGGTACCTATGGGATTGGGATTTCGCGCATAGTCGCGGCCGCCATCGAACAAAACTTTGACGAGCACGGCATAATCTGGCCGCAAAGTATTGCACCGTTTGAAGTCGTGCTTACCACCATTGGTTACCACAAGTCTGAGCGCGTGCAAGCCACGGCCGATGCGCTGTATACCGACCTACTCGCCGCTGGCGTAGATGTGCTTTTAGACGATCGCAACGAACGGCCCGGCATTATGTTCGCCGATTCCGATCTGATCGGCATTCCACATCGGGTTGTCATTGGGGATAAGAGTTTGGAACGCAATGAACTTGAATATAAAAGCCGCCGAGCCACCGATTCACAAGTGATGCCCTTAGAGGGTGCGCTGCAAACATTACTCGAAAAACTACGCTAGCACGTATACCCCGCTGTTATGCCAATATTACAACACAGACTGTCTGCTCCCGCGCGAACCTTGCCGCTAATCTGGACAAGACTCTGCGCGCTGATGATCGGTGTGTTAGCAACCTTAACGGTTGGCTCTGCGAGCGCTACCGCTAGAGGAGATGCAGAGCTCGCGTTTAGCGATCCGGGCGCACAACAACGCGCGTTGCAACACGCACTGACCATGGCCGCGACGGGAAGCGACACACAAGATCTAAACATCGGCGATCTAGTATGGTTAGCAACAATGTCGGATCGACTAGCGCAGCGAATACCAAATCCGCTATACCGAGTAAGGTTGTTGAAGATCATCCTTAACGAAGCACGAGCCAATGGTCTCGACCCGCAGTTGGTACTCGCCGTTATCGACGTTGAAAGCAGTTTTAATCGCGACGCGGTTTCTAAATCAGGTGCGATTGGCCTGATGCAGGTAATGCCCTTTTGGCAAGAGGTATATGCTATGCCTGATGCCGATCTGAGCAATCCGCTAGTAAGCGTGCGTTTTGGCTGCAATATTTTGCGTCACTACATGGATCGATATGACAATGTGCGTAATGCTCTCGCCGCCTATAACGGTTCGCTTGGGTTTTCAACCTATCCCGATCGCGTAATCGCACGATATCGCAAAAATTGGCAGTACGCGGCCAACACGCAAGATGCGCTGAGTCTTGCGGCCAATACCCGCATTAAAGCCCCGGAACATTCCACCTTCAGCACTACATTAGGCGCATTAGAGCTACCGCCGAGCCAAGCAGCTTTAACCTTGCGGCCAGCGCCTACCGTTGTAGAGTTCGCTGAGCCTACGCTATCTGTGCCTACCGACAGCGTGCCTACGGCGGCGTTAGAGACAGAGCAATTTGGCCATAACGCAGTGGCGAGTACGGCATTTGAATAATGCCTCAGGTTTTTCACTAAGTTAGTCTTGTGTGCGAATATCCTCTGCAACATTCACTTGACCCGCACGCTCGTGCAGTACAGCGACCACCTCAGCGCCAATGAGCGCAACCACCCACGATAAATAGATCCAAATTAAGAAGATGGGCAGCGTAGAGAGGGCTCCGTATACCAACTCGTAATTGGCGAAATTGGCGATGTACACAGTAAAGCCCTTCTTTGCCAACGAAAACAACACGGCTGCCACGAGCGCGCCCACGAACGCATGTCGTACCCGCACCTGAGCGTGCGGCATAATCAAATACAACAGGAGGAAAGCTACCGCTTCTAATACAAAGGGTAAGCTCGACAACCCCACTTTACGTAATCCCGCAAAGACATTGCCATCGGGTAATACCTGCGCAGATAACAAGTACGTAGATAAAGTAAGGCTCGCGCCCATCAACAAAGGACCTAATGTGATAAGTGCCCAGTAGATAGTTAATCGAGACACGATGGTACGCCCGCGATGGACCCGCCAAATATCATTGAACGACTCTTCGATATTAAACAGCAACAACAGCGCCGTGATAAGGAAGAACGCGAGTCCGATCACCGTGAGTTGCCCCGCTTGTCCTGCAAATTGCTCAAGATACACTTTAAGGTCATCGCCAGCCGCCGGCACCAAAAACTGATAGATGAACGCTTCCAATTGAGTGCCCATTTGTTCGAAGGAGGCAAACATCGACACCATTGCAAGGGCAATTGCCATCATCGGCGCAAGCGCCAGCAGGCTACTAAACGACAAAGCTGCAGCATGGCGGGTTAAGCGATCTGTTTGAAAGCGCTGCCATACATCGATTGGCAATTTGAATATTTGCATCGCCCATTCCTTTGGCGAATAATCTCTCAACACAAACTTACGCAACATACTGACCTCTTTAACTCTGTTTGCTTAAGGCGCTAACCCTGACTGTACCCACCACAGCACACAACTCTTGCAACGGGACACCGTCGAACGTTCTGAATGAAACGGGAGCATTACCATGGATTACTTGCTTTATCATAACCCCCGCTGCTCCAAGTCTCGCCAAACATTGCAAATACTTGAACAGCAAGGCGTTACCGTGCGCGTTATCAATTATCTGCAAGCACCACCCAGTGCGGCCGAACTGAAGCGTATCTTAAGCCTCTTAAAAATGCAGCCTCGGGAACTGATGCGGGAAACAGAGGATGAGTATCATGCCCTTAAGCTCGACGATCCCGCCTTGAGTTCTGATGACTTAATCGAGGCAATCTGTAAGCACCCAAAATTACTGCAACGGCCGATCTTGGTCACACCCCAAGCGGCCATCATTGGTCGTCCGCCTGAAGCTGTTCTAAGCATAATCGGCTGAGGACTTTGCGCGCTTTTAACCGTCCCTTCATCGATCCGATCCGCAATCCTTTAAACCATTACTATCACTTACCTTGCTCCGCCTATGAAAATTCTCATCGTATATGACAGCCGGCTTGGTGCCGTTGAAAAGATGGCGCGCTTAATCGCGCGTGGCGTAGCAAGCGAGACGGGTTGCGAAGCAATTGTGCGTCGCGTGCCAGACCCCAATGACGCGGACTTAGCCAGCAGTGGAGACCCCTTTGTTGAAATAGCGGATCTGGTCGAGTGTGATGGTCTCATCTTAGGCAGCCCCACTCGCTTCGGCAATATGTCGCACCGACTCAAGGCGTTTTTAGACAGTACGTCGTCGTTATGGCTGAACGGCACTTTAGTAGATAAGCCTGCGGCTGTCTTTACTTCCAGCTCGTCGATGCATGGCGGACAGGAATCCACTTTGTTGTCGATGCAGATACCGCTATTGCATCACGGAATGCTCATCGTGGGGTTACCGTATACGCTGGACGCGTTGAAGAAAACCGTTAGCGGAGGGACTCCCTATGGTGCGAGTCATGTGGCTGGATTGCAAAATACCAATGCCATCACTGACGATGAAAAATCCCTGTGCCAAGCGCTCGGCGCGCGGGTTGCTCGAGTCGCGCGCAAGCTGCGCGCCTAAGCCAAACCTAAACCTAGACTAGGCCCTGATCTTTAAGAAATGGAATCGTAATGCGCCGTTGTTCGCGCAAGGCTGATCGATCTAAGTCATCAACAAACGCAAACAAAGCGTGCTTGTCGCGCGAGTAGTGGGTAAGGATATAGTCCAGTACTGGCTCTGACACTCGCAAGCCCCCCGCATTGAACCGCTGGCACAAAGCCATACGCGTGCCCAACTCACTCATTTCGGTCAATCCAAAAAGTAAGCCCGCGGCTAGCCTGCTAGCCACATCAGCGAGCGCCCAAGGCGTTGCTCGAACGGGCTGCGCCCCCGTTGCCACCAATATCGCGCCTGCTTGACGAATGCGCTCTACCACCCCAAACAAAGTGGTCTCGTGGTCGCGGTCACCAGCCAAGCTATCTACGTTATCGAGTAAATTAACCGTATTCGGCGTAAATTCGGGCACCGACAATCCAAACTCTTTAAGTCGCGCGAAATCCAAATATTGGCAGCGTGCTCCTCGCCCGTTGCTGGCAAGCTCATTGAGTACCGCGATCAGTAAATGGGTTTTACCACTGCCGCTCACACCCGCCACATACATACTGCTGAGGCCACTCGTTACTGGTTCGCTCGCGCTGGCCGATTCCACGAGAGTGCGAAGGGTGTTTAGTAACTGCCTGTTATGCCCTCGTTCATCCACAAAATTAGCGAAACTTAACTGCACCCGCTCTAATATGGGTAGGCTCAGTTGCGGTGATTGCGTAGATTTTTTTCCAGAAGACATGAGAGTGACAGGATACGTGGCAAACCAATATCCAGATGCGCTATGGATTTAAGACAACTTGTCGTTATCAGATTTAAGCAATTCAGGGTTCTGCATGGTGCGCAACGACCAAATAGCCACATACGCAGAGCCACTCCAAACGCTGGTTATAAGCACCAAATAGGCTAACAGCGAGAGCGCCAGACCAATCTGCAAAGCGAAGGCCGCGGCGGCTAACACCACTACGATGTATAAAATTTGGCTAAAGGTGTTCACTTTGCTAATTTTTAACGGCTCCATCTTGATGGAACCGTACAGCAAAAACATGATCAAATATCCACCAATAATCACGATATCGCGAAAAACCACCACGATCATCAACCAGAATGGAATTTCGCCCACCAAAGACAGCATCAGATAAGCACTTACCAGCAGTGCCTTATCCGCTAAGGGGTCTAAGATGGCACCAAGTTGGGTATGGGCATTAAAGCGCTTAGCGATGTAACCGTCTAAACCATCCGACAAGCCAGCAACCACAAAGACAATCAACGATGCAGTGTACTCTTGGCGTTGTAATAACACGATCAACCATGGCACCATGGCGATGCGTGCCAAGGTTAAAATATTCGGGACGTAAACCATAATCAGAGCAACAACCGCCGCAATCCTTGGCTATTACTTTTATCTCCAGTGATAAACTGCGTGGATTATCCCTAGCTTTTCTTTGATACACAATGATTATTGAAACGGATACAATACGCCCTCGCTGTTAAGCCCCCGATATCAAACCTTTTTCGTCTCGCTAAACCTATTAGGAACATACCGTGTCAGATCAAAACAAATCCGCCCCTGCATCGCTCAGTTACAAAGACGCTGGGGTTGATATCGCCGCCGGCGACGCGTTTATAGATGTCATTAAGCCCATCGCCAAACGCACGTTGCGCGAAGGCTGCATGAGCGGACTCGGTGGCTTTGGCGCCTTGTTTGAAGTGCCTAAGCGATATAAGGAACCCGTTTTGGTGTCCGGTACTGATGGTGTTGGCACGAAACTCAAGCTCGCCTTCGATTTAGATAAACACGACACCATTGGCATAGACCTAGTTGCGATGTGTGTGAACGATGTAATTGTGCAGGGCGCCGAACCGTTGTTTTTCTTAGACTATTTTGCAACGGGCAAGCTAAGCCCCGCCAAGGCCGCCCAAGTGGTAAGTGGCATTGGCGAAGGCTGTGTGCGCGCGAATGCCGCATTAATCGGTGGCGAAACAGCCGAAATGCCAGGCATGTATGCCGAAGGCGAATACGATTTAGCCGGCTTTTGCGTTGGCGCTGTCGAGAAATCTAAGATCATTGACGGCACTAAAGTCGCGGCCGGCGATAAATTGATTGGTCTTGCCTCTAGTGGTGCACACTCCAATGGTTATTCCTTAATTCGCAAAGTGATCGATACGCACGGGGTGGCCATGGACATGCCGCTCGGCGACACCACGTTGGCCAACGCGGTCCTAGAACCCACACGCATTTACGTACGTGCCTTGCTTGAACTTATCCAGCAAGTAGATGTGCATGGCCTTGCCCATATTACCGGTGGTGGCATACCTGGCAATCTCATTCGCGTGCTGCCCGAGCACACCCATGCCGTTGTACGAGAATCAAACTGGGCCTGGCCAGAGCTGTTTACTTGGTTGCAGCGCACGGGAAATATTGCGCGAGACGAAATGTACCGCACCTTTAATTGCGGCATCGGTATGATCGTAGTCGTTTCGGCCGAGCAATGCGATGCGGCCATTACCTGTTTACGCGCAGCGGGAGAAACGGCTTTTGAATTGGGCGAAATAAGCCACGCGAGTAGTCCTACAACACCCACTGTAAGCATTGTGGCCTAAAGCAATTGCAGACTAGCCGTGCCAATTTGGGGAAACTCCCCTATGCTTAATAGTGTTTGAGAATGATAACAGGAACCCAACAATGACTAGGCCCAGTTCCGCCACGGCCGTAGTCTTGATTTCGGGCAGCGGCAGCAATTTACAAGCGCTCATCGACGCCATAGCGACCAAGCAACTCCCGTTAGACATCAAACTGGTTATCAGCAACATACCCGCCGTTGGGGGGCTCGAGCGAGCCAACGCGGCAGGCATCGCAACGGCCGTGATTGAACACACCGGTTTTTCCAGCCGCGCCAGCTTTGATCGAGCACTGGCCGACACAATCGATGCGCTGTCTCCCGATTTAGTCATTCTAGCCGGCTTTATGCGTATCCTAACTGCTGACTTTGTAGAACAGTTTAAGGATCGACTTATAAATATTCACCCCTCGTTACTGCCTAAGTTCACGGGCACCAACACACACCAGCGTGCGCTCGATGCTCATGAACAGTGGCATGGTGCCAGTGTGCACTATGTGGTACCAGAGGTCGATGCGGGCCCCATTATTGTGCAAGGTCGTTTACGCATTGGTAGCACAACACTCGCACACGAACTGCAACAAAGAGTGCTTAAAATTGAGCATCAAATTTATCCTTTGGCAGCCAAGTGGTTTGCCGAACAGCGGCTCAGCGTAGTAAATGGCAAAGTATTACTAGACGGTGAAACTTCACCTGAGCAGTTGCAAACCTTTGACCTGTGAGCTAACTTGGCTCGCGCTCGCCAAACCCCCAGCAACCACTCACTCGGTTTATAACTCACTCAATGCTCACTTCAATTCCATTGCCGCAGCCACAAGATTTGTCTCAGGCGCAATTAGGCCGCATCACTACACTCTGCCCTGCAGGTCACACAGGGTTTAGGTGGGTCTTACGCTGTGGCCAAGTTGGACTGCTTTTGTGCGGTTACTTGCTCAGCGCCACCACGTGGGCCGCCGCATTTGAGCCAGGCAAGATTACCTATCAACTCGAGTTAGACAGTGAGCGGTTCGGTAAAGCCACTTTGGGTCGAGTCGAAACCCAAATCAGTTTGAATGAAGGGCGCTTTACCGTGGCAACACAAACCAAAGCCGAAGGTATGGCCGCGATACTGGTAGGGAATTTGAGTGAGTCCTGCGATTTTGATGTGGTGGCTGGTCGAGCACAAAGCCAAAATTACACCGGTGGTCGTCCGGAGCAAATCGAGTATTCGGTAGACTTTAACTGGCGCGAGCGCAAAGTAAAATTCAACGACCAAAAGACCTTGGATATGCCGCAAGGCTACGTGGTGGACAATTGCAACATGCCGTATGCATTGGCTCTACTTAAAGATCAGGAGATCAACGAGGCTGTTTATATTGTAGACGGCAAGAAGTCGCGCATTCGAGGCTATACGTTTCAGTCCAAATCGCGTGAAATGCTGGATACGATCTTTGGTTCGCTCGACACAATTAAAATCGTGTTTGCTCGCGAGCTGGCGCCTGAAAAAGAGCTCATTTTATGGCTGTCTAAGAAACACGATTTTCTGCCATTTCAAATGCAAGAACGCCGCGAAGGCCGTACTACTACCATGTTTGTGAGTGACTATACGGCCGAAAGCGATTAGCGCTAGAGGGCTCTAGGCCTGAGGCGGGATCAAGACAAAATTGCCAATGTGCTTTTTTTGCAAAAACTGCTTTTGCGCTTTCACGATATCGTGCAAGGCAAAAGTACCGGCTAATAATGGTTGGATCTCGCCGCGCTCGATATAGCTAATCAAGTTAGCAAAAACAGGTTCTTCCCACGCGGTGCACCCGATTAACTGCATGTCGCGCAAATATAAATCGCGTAAATCAAATTCCACTAGAGCACCCGCAATCGCACCGGACGTGACTAAGCGCCCACCCCGCTGCAACAGCTTAAGTCTTTCTTTAAACCCTTGCCCACCCACATTATCAACAATCACCGATACTGACTGCTCGCCGAGCTGTTGCAAAAGATCGTCGTCGCGATTGAATACTTGGTCGGCGCCGAGTGAGGCGATGCTTGCGGCTTTCGACGCACTCGTAATGGCCAACACTTCAGCTCCGCGTCGTTTGGCGAGCTGTACGGCAGCCGAGCCAACGCCTCCCGACGCGCCCATTACCAACACCCGGTCATCGGTAGTGACTCGCGCACGGTGGAGCATATTTTCTGCCGTACCGTAAGCGCATGGAATTGTGGCTAGCTCCGCATCGCTCCAGGCGCACTGTACGCGAAATACTTCACTGGCAGGAACGACTACGTACTGGGCGAAAGCGCCATCAAAATCGGATGCCATCCACACATTGTCAAGGGATTCAAAACCGCTCGAGCGCATACAGGCGCGCACTAAAACACGCTGGCCAAGCAACGTTTGGTCTGCGGTATCGTGTACAGCGACAACTTCACCGCAACAATCAGTTCCCTGAATAAGTGGGAACGGGGTTTGCTCATTCCAGCCACCATCGTCGCCGGCAAATTCTGACTTCGCACTGGCGAACTCCTCGGTACTGCCCGTTACTTGCGAAGAATACCAACCAAGGCGCGTGTTGATTTCAGTGTTGTTAATGCCCGCCGCCAACACCTTAAGTAAAACATCGCCGTCGCGCAGCGGTGGTTGGGGAACTTGGCAGTAATCGAGCTGCTCATACCCACCATTGCTGCGCGTAACGACGGCCCACATGTTTTTAGCGGGATCCGAGAACGCGACAAAGCGGGTGGGCGAACGCCGCAAGGAAAGATCAATGGTCGCCATTAGTGTTTGGCCCCAAGACTCACCTTAATTAGTGCCGTTGCCGGATCAAACGGTGAACCGTTAACGCAAACGTTATGAATCTGAGTGGCCTCTGGCTTTATTTCATCTTTTCTCATTTAAACCCGCAAATGGTCGTTTATCTCTATTACTTCTTCCAACATGCCATTAGTCGCCAACCTGTACTTTTCCGCAATTTTGCTCAGCTTTTCCCAAGCTTGCTCATACTTAATTAACACCCCATCTCGTGTCAGCTTAACGCTTGGAGTTTGTGCGATCCACCCGCAATCGAATTCTTTACTTTCCTCCTTCAACCTTGGTAGGAGTAGCTTGTTTAGAAGACGGCCGTTAAATGGGTTATCTTGTAAGAGCTGTTCAAAGACCAACTCTTTAACTACTAAGTTAACAATCATCTTCGATAGCGAAAAGTCGATTATGGCTAAAAGATCAGGGCACCCCTAAAACTTAAACGAGACCTAATTTTGTATGCTCCAGTGACCCAATGGGTAGCTTATACCACATAACTTTGAGGCGAAAGGCGTGGCGAACAGCCCTAGAGCAAACACCCTAATCGCTAGAAGGGGCCACCTCAAAGGGTTTTCAAACCGACTCGCACACTAAAATCTGGGCATGTTTTGTTTTTCAGTGGTAACCCGCATACAGACCAATCGAGCTCGAGCTTATTTTGGCTCCTTTGTTTTAGAAGCATTCTCTTTTCTTTTAAATCTCTCATGCCAAACATCATTCAGCGTTGAATCGATGAAGCATAAGAGGAACTAATTACATTCGCGAATACAACTCATGTCGAGCACCTCGCAACAAGCCGGCCATGTCTGGGCTAGGCATTGTCAGGCCCAGCCATTGCAGTCGCCTACCATGTTTTTTTCGCTATCAGTAGCAATTCCATCTGATATATTCGTTTTCTTTTCTACAGATCCATGACACTTGGCAAATTTAAGCAGGCTGCCGAATTCAGCTGGCAATCCCCGCCTTGAGGTGATTATCTGGTTCCGCGCCATAGCTATCATCTTGATCGTAGCAGGGCACTCCTATAGCCAATCTGGCATCCACCTCGACACCGGCTTCGACAATACACTCTCCGCCCTCATCAAAGGCGCTACCGCGCTTTTCGTATTCATCAGCGGTTTTGTTTTCGACTATGTCTTCAGCGCCCGCTACCGCTATTGGAGATTCATATTCGACCGCGTGAAGAAGCTCGCGATCCCCTACTGCCTACTGACAATCCTAGCCGGGTTTATGTTTTCGAACTGGGCAGGAGGAGGACTCTCGGCCGATCAAGTCTTCCGCTATTTCGTCTTCGGCGATGCCTTTCAGGCTTACTGGTACATCCCCTTCATCCTGCTGATGTTTGCCCTCGCGCCACTGCACCGGCTCTTCATGGACTTGAGTATTTCGCACCAAGTGACCATTATAATCGTGGGCGCGATCCTTGGCGGCCTTGTCCAGCGCCCGCTTGGCAACGACAACGCATTCCAAAGCGTCGTCTTCTACCTACCGGTCTACCTTTCAGGTCTCTTCTTGTCGCTTCACCGTGCAACGCTACTGCCCGCCCTTCGAAAAAAATGGCCACTGGCGCTGCTGGCGACGGTCCTTTTGGCGGTGATACAGTCTGCCAGTGGTCAGAACGACAATTTGCATAAGCCGTTCTTCGCCCTCCACGGCTTCGAACTGATGGGCTTGCAAAAGCTCGCGGTGTCCTTTGCGTTGATCGGCTTCTTCGCTACTTTCTCGGCACCACCAGGTCGTGTGGTCAGCATCATCGCCGACACCAGCTTCGCGATCTCTTTCCTCCACCCCTTCGTGCTGAATCTCCTCGGAGGCTCCACTCTCTTGCAGCTGACGCATCTCCCATGGATCAACCTCGCGATCGTCACCACCGCCATCGTCGCCTTGTGCGCCTTAATCGCTCTTGCCCTGCGCACCCTCCTTAAAGCCAGTAGTAAATACATCGTCGGGTACTAATGGGTTGATCCAAGAAGCAGTTTCCGGCACTGCTCCGCCAAGTGGCCAGCGGATGGTAGGGAGTATTTTTCAATGATTCGATAGAGCCGGGTTTGCTGGGGGAGTCGCAACGACCCCCATCCCGATCACGGCTGGTCATCCTGCGCGCCACAAGTCAGATATCTAACCGTAAATCTAGTTTTCTTTAGCCTTAAAACATCAGCTGACGTGTGGATGGAGATAGATTATTCCGCGTTTTGCACCCATCGCTTCTGAATTAAAATAAAAGTTATAGCTTTTGCCATAAATTTTTTCAAAGAGTGGTTCTAACCACTCATACGTGAAGGGCTGTCCGTCTATTGAGTCGTAACCTAACTCTGGATGGTTTGGAACGTAAAAGTCGTGTATGGCAATTACGGGCTTTATTCCTGTCTCCGCAATGGCGCTTAATTCATCTTTTAATGGACAATGATTGCCCCAATGCGCATCAAGGAATATCAACGTCTGATCGCTCATTCCGTTCAGCATGGTTTTCATTAAGTCGGCGCTACTGCCTAAAAAGGTTTCTGCGTTTTTGAAGTTGTTCAGTCTGTTGACTTTGGCAATGTTTAAATACTGTTCTGAGATTTCTACGGTTCGGACGTTTTCAAAGTGGTAACCAAGAAATGCCGTGGTGTAGCCCAAGCACGTGCCAGTTTCAATTGCGTTCTTTAATCCAAATTTTTGTTTAAGTTTCAAAAACTCGGTGGTCGCATACTCATCGCCATTGAGAGGAAATGACTGGTACGGCATGAGTTCTGGTTCGTCCAATTTATTCATATCTTATGGCAGGACAATGCGACTGCCGCGCTTATCGGTGGAGGTTTTTTAGTTATGTAAATCCTGCATATAAAAAGCGTGACCGACCCATCCATGCTAAAGCGGTGAATTGGGTTTCGTGCTTAATTTTTTTGGTTTACGCGAAATCACAAGAAGTATAAAAAAGTTATTACGCGGACTCTACTTCCAAATCGTCGAGCAAAGGAGCCTCGATAAGATTTCGGCAATTACCGTACACCTCGGGTCCGCACGCGTTGCGAAATGACAACCGATAGTTTAGCGACTGGGGCTCACGATCGTCTAGTTTCCGGCCCAAGATATCGATGCCGTTCACTTAGGGTGCCTGTGAGGCTACGCCATCCTGCGGGATCCCTGCCTAAGCTGAAATGCCTGGCGGTGCGCAACATGGGTAGCCAGTGCCGCGCGCACCAACGGCTCACCCTAATTAGTGCCGTTGCTGCGAGACGATGTCGAAGGTTAAGGCTCCGTCTTCAACATCAATTTCAACTAAGCCACCCGCTTGCAGCTTGCCAAACAACAGCTCGTCTGCGAGGCCGCGCTTAATCTCATCCTGAATGAGCCGCGCTAACGGTCTTGCGCCCATTTTTTCGTCGTAGCCATTCTCAGCAATCCACTGTTTGGCTGCTTCACTAATCGAAAGCTGCACATTTTTATCGAGCAGTTGTCGCTCTACTTCCAACAGTTCCTTGTCAACAATTCTGGAAATAATGTCTTCAGAAAGCGGTTTAAATCGCACGATTGAGTCAATGCGGTTACGGAATTCGGGCGTAAACAAGCGCTGGATGGCTTGCATATCGTCGCTGGTATGGTCCTGCTTGGTAAAGCCCATTGAGTTTCTGGACATATCTACTGCCCCCGCATTCGTTGTCATCACAATAATCACATTGCGAAAATCGGCTTTACGACCATTGTTATCGGTTAGCGTGCCGTGATCCATGACCTGCAGGAGTAAATTAAACACATCCGGGTGCGCCTTTTCTATTTCGTCGAGCAACAGCACGGCATGCGGATGCTTGTTGATTGAATCAGTCAGCAATCCGCCTTGGTCAAAACCAACATAACCTGGAGGTGCACCAATCAATCGCGAAACAGTGTGCCGTTCCATATATTCAGACATATCAAAACGAATCAATTCAACGCCAAGCGTTAGCGCTAACTGGCGAGTAACTTCGGTTTTACCCACGCCAGTGGGTCCAGAAAATAGAAATGAGCCAATCGGCTTATCCGGTTTACCTAAACCTGAGCGCGACATTTTAATCGCCGACGCCAAGCTGCCAATCGCTTGATCTTGACCAAACACCACAAGTTTAAGATCGCGCTCGAGGTTTTTCAGGGCATCGACATCCGATGCCGATACATTTTTGGGCGGGATGCGCGCGATAAAGGAGACAACCTCTTCGATTTGCGGCGTATCAATAACGGGAATTTCGCCTTCCTTACGTTCAAAGAGTCGTGTACGCGCGCCCGCTTCGTCAATCACGTCAATCGCTTTGTCTGGCAAAAAGCGTTCGTTGATATAACGATCAGCCAGCTCGGCCGCTAAAGTAAGCGCCTCAGGGGTATACGTCACCTCGTGGTGTTCTTCAAAACGAGACTTCAGACCACGCAAAATTTGCACGGTTTCGTCTACCGTCGGTTGCTCGATATCAATTTTTTGAAAACGGCGCGCCAACGCGCGGTCTTTTTCAAAAATACCTCGGTATTCTTGATAAGTTGTTGAGCCAATGCACTTGAGTTGGCCGTTCGACAAAGAAGGCTTAAGTAAATTAGAAGCGTCCATTGCCCCCCCAGATGCCGCCCCCGCACCAATAATGGTATGTATTTCGTCAATAAATAGAATGGCGTGCAGTTCTTTTTCTAATGCTTTGAGCACGGCTTTCAAGCGCTTTTCAAAATCGCCACGGTATTTAGTGCCCGCTAATAATGCACCCATATCCAGTGCGTAAATGACCGCGCCTTCTAATATCGAAGGTACGTCTTCTTCGACGATCCGTTTCGCTAAACCCTCGGCTATGGCGGTTTTGCCCACGCCAGCCTCGCCCACATACAAAGGATTGTTTTTGCGGCGGCGCGCTAATATTTGAATGGTGCGTTCAACTTCTTTATCGCGGCCAATGAGAGGATCGATATGTCCGGCGATTGCGCGTTCGTTTAAATTTACCGTAAAGGCTTCGAGTGGCCCTTGCCGCTCTTCAACACCTGCTTCTGGCTCAGCACCCTCGTAATCGATTTTGCTGGGCTCTTCAGAGTATTTAGATACGCCGTGCGAAATAAAACTGACCGCATCAAAGCGCGTGACATTCTGCTGGTCTAAGAAATACGCCGCAAAAGAATCGTGCTCGGAGAACAATGCAACGAGTAAATTCTCGCCCTCTACTTGGGCCTTGCCAGCATTTTGTACATGCACAATAGCGCGCTGCAACACGCGCTGAAAACCCATTGTGGGTTGCGTTTTAAGGTCCGAGTTCCCATCGATTTGCGGGACTTTTTCAGCTAAATGCTGCGATAGGCTTTTGCGTAGTGCCTCAATATCCGAGCCACATGCTTGCAGAACCGACATCGCCGACGCGTTGTCAAGCAACGCGAGTAATAGATGCTCGGTTGTTACAAACTCGTGCCGGGCATCATGCGCAACCTGCACCGCAAAATTTAGGGTTCTTTCAAGTTCTTTTGAAATCATAGTGCTCGTGATAATGCCGATGGGTTGAGGTGACTTTTGCTCTGAGTAACTGGTTAAATTTTAATATAGTGGTTGTGAATTAACATTGCGACACGTTGGCCGATTTATCCTGTCTGAAACTGGGATTTCAACTAACTTCCGAGGCAAAGGTGTTTTACCACCGCGTATTGCCAGTTAATGCTGAATGACCAATTGTCTTTATATTATCTGTCTTGGCATAAATAAACCCTACGCTGGCATTCGCACTACTCATCGTCATCAGATTCGGGTTCGAGAGTGCATTGCAAAGGATGCTTTTGTGCTTGCGCATACCGCAACACCTGATCAACTTTGCTCTCGGCAATTTCACGTGTATATATTCCACACACACCCACCCCTTTTTGGTGCACATGCAACATAATCGTCATGGCCTTTTCTTCGCTATGATTAAAAATACTGCGCAAAACCTCAACCACAAACTCCATTGTAGTGTAGTCGTCATTTAACAGCAGCACTCGATATAACGGGGGTCGCTTTAACTTAGGTTTTGCTACATCAACCACCGTACCGTTGTCGTGTAGGGGTTCTGGATAATCACTCATAATTCTAGCAGCATGATTTTTTATGATTAAGCGTTAGAGGCACAATGCTGTGCGGTAATACCACAGTTTAAGACCTGACATTTGTGCCTTTTAAAATAGTCACGATCGAGCCCATTTCAAGAGCGCATTTCGCGGTCACACTGTGCCGTATGCAGGCCTTAAAAGCGCTGGAAACCTACCGCTGAGCGCACCGCGAGCAACAAGCCCTTGGTATGCCGCCTCGATCACGGAAAAAGTCGCACCAAACTATGCAGTAGGCGATGCGTTCGCACAGCTTGACGTTTGTCTAAAGAGAATGTTTACTTACGCCTCAAAGTATCTCAGATGCTCTGATTTAGCGTGTGAATATAGGGTTAGACACGATGCGGCTTGGCCTACTTTACCGTGCCGCCGTAATGGTCCAACTTGGTGGTCACGCGCAAATGTCGTCGCTGAGATATATGATATCAATCATAATAAAATAAAAAGCATTACACCGAGGATAAAAAAGATGGCTTCCAAAGGAACAGTTAAATGGTTTAACGCGTCAAAGGGATTCGGTTTTATCGAGTTAAGCGACGGGGGAACAGATGTATTTGCGCACTTTTCAGAAATTGAAATGGACGGATACAAAACCCTTAAAGAAGGGCAAGAAGTAGAGTTCGATCTAGAAGACGGCGACAAGGGTCCGAAAGCCGCGCGGATCCGCGCTGCGAGCTAAAGAAGAAACAATCAATCAACACTGGGTCCGATGTTCGCACCGCACGGTTAGCGACCATCGGACACAGTGATAGTCATTCTAAGTAAAGTGCCCTGCGTTTAAAAAAGCCGCCAGCGGGTCAAGAGCCCTCAGCACATCTCGCCCCCACCGCACCGCGTTCCATCCTTAATGCCCAAAAAAAAACACCGAGCAAGAACTTTCCCCTAGAGACAGACGACCGCGCGTATCAGAGAAATCGTCATAATGTCAAGCAATATCTGTGCTACCTTAACCAGTCATGAAACGAATGGTCGAGACAAAGAGGACACAATATGCGAAGAATAAAACACATTGTTGCATTAACTACCGTACTTGCTTGCGGAGTAGGGTTAAATGCGCAGGCGACAATTACCTTTAACCAAAATGTAACTCCCGATGCGATTTTTGGCTCTGGAAACGCCAATGGTAATTTCACCACCGATCGCAGAGGAGCGATCGAACTCGGCTTACGCGCCAAAATCCCATTTGTAGGGACCACGAACAGTAATGGCGATGGCACGTATAGTTATACTCTGGCTGAAACCGACCACGACAATAATGCGGGCACAGCCAATAACTGGAATTTTGATTGGACAGTAAATATAGATCGGAATGACAGTTCTGCCCTGAATCTAGACGACTATACCTACGAGTTGGGCCTAGATGCGGATCCGAGTGAAGCCACTAATTTTGTGGTGTTTGATCCCATTACACCCACCGAGGAAACGCCACTTTTCGATCATAGTATTGGCGACAACACCACGGCCAATGGCGCAGGCACTGAAGCAGGCGATGCGGCTACTTACGCGACGCTGCTAGCTAATAACAATGTTTTACAGCAATCTTGGCGTTATGCATTTTTCTCATCGTTGGGAGCGCTGGCTGACTACAACCCAGATGTGCCCGGCACCTATACGGTGTATTTACTCGCACGCAACGCCGATGGCGCCATCGTCGCTCGTACCGAAATTCAAGTGCTGATTGAAGGTGCGCCCGCGGCAACAGCAGACGATGTGACTCCCGATGTGATTTTTGGTTCGGGCAACGCGAATGGCAATTTCACCATCAATACCGAGTCTGGCGTAGAAGTTGGTATCCGCGGCAAAATCCCGTTCACCGGTTTAACGAATTTCAACGGCGATGGAACCTATAGTTATTCGCTTGCGGAGACAGACCACGATAGTAATGATGGTACCGATAATCGGTGGAACTTTGATTGGACCATTAACGTCGATGCGGAAGGTAGTAGCGGTGCTAAACTCGATGAGTTTTCATACGAGCTCGGCTTAGACGGCGACCCAAGTTTTGCGACCGACTTTTTGGTGTTCGACCCGATTACTCCGACGGATGACATTCCTTTTTATGACCACAGTATCGGTGACAACATGACCGCTAATGGTGGGGGAACAGAAGCTGAAGGCGCGGCCACGTATACTACGCTGCTGAGCAACAGCAATGTGCTGCAACAGTCTTGGCGCTATGCGTTTTTCCTCTCAGGCGCACTAGAGAACTTCGACCCCGATGTGCCCGGTACCTATGCCGTTTATTTGTTGGTGCGAAACTCACTCGGAGATGTGATTGCGCGTACGGACATTCAAGTGTTGATTGGTGGTGCACTACCCGCCCCACCAGTTGAAGAAGACGACGGCGAAGTCTGCCCTGCTATTACCGCTGAAAACGGCAAAGTCTTAACGGTCTGCCTCTAAACCAACCATATCGCTATCAAATCAGTAGCATTGCGTAGCGATATCGGTGCGCTCTCCCACGTGGAGAGCGCACTTTTTTTGCTGCTAGCATCCGTCAGCCAAGTTTATCGATAGTGGCAAGAGCCGCTGATGTTACCGACCAGCTCATTACAAAGTCGATTGAACGTGGATAAGTGGAGTGACATAGACCTAACGCTAGATGCGCGCAAACATTTACTTCAATCTCCCCCCACGATGTTTTCCCATTTTTCCAACGGCTAAGCGAACCCTTCCCGAGTCGCGAACCGCGGAAGCGATGCAGAACTACCTTTCGCTGTATACGTTTAGTGACGCACGCCTAAGCTGTAAGCTCCTACGTAGCACCGTTTCAAGTTGGGAAGAAGAATTGTGCGACACGCGATTTGTTCGATGTCATCGTTCCTACTTAGTCAACCTTGACGCGGTCACTAAAGTGAGCGGTAACGCACAGGGACTAAAATTGATTTTACGGGATGTATCGAACACTTATATCCCCGTGTCGCGAACCTATATCGAGCCCGTGCGCAGCGCTCTTGAGTCTCCTAAACACGGCTAAACCGCTCGCTGCATAAAGCTCAGCGCCCACCAAGTTTGTCATTCGTCACATAAGCTTTGCTATCCATCACAAGGCCCTGCAAAACATGTTGTTCTTGGTATTTTGGCAAAACATTCACTTTTGCTACAAACACCAACAATGAATATTTTCTCCAACACTCTCATTTACCTACACATTTTTGCAGGTGGCCTAAGCCTCGTATTATTCTGGCTGCCACTGGTCAGTCGTAAAGGCGGAATCAGCCATCGACAAGTCGGTCGCTATTATGTCAATGCGATGTGGGTCGTCGTGATCACGGCCGTATTATTAAGCGTACTCAATTGGCTCAACGGTCAGACTATCCTAGCAATCTTTTTAGGATTTTTGGCCTTGCTGACAGCCAATCCGCTGTGGCACGCCACGGCCGTTTTGCAAGAAAAGGGTCAGGTCTCGCTGCGGTTTCGTAAACTATCATTAGTTTACGAATTAGCGCTAGGCATCGCGGGCTTAGCTCTTGTGCTGTGTGCCTTTAGCCTTAGCAACCCCACACTTAAAGCTCTCATGATCATTTTTGGGAGTCTTGGACTTCTGTCGCTGCCGCGCGCGATAGCAGCGTGGCGCACTCCCGTTGCAAAAATCGATTGGCTTGGGGAACCTATAGAAGGAATCTGCGGTACCGGCATAGCCGCGTACACAGCCTTATTTGCCTTTGGTGGTCGGCGCTTTTTTGAAGATCTATTGCCCGGTATGTGGATGGTATTGCCTTGGATTATTCCGGCCATCGTGGGCACCTTCGGCATTCGCTGGGCGCGGCAAAGATACGCGGCTGCGAAACCGATTCGCGCCACTGAAGCGCAGTAAACTTCAATGCGTGAAGGCGGTTTTTTGAATTCACCAAGGGTGCAGAGGCGTGCCATGACATAGCATCTTTTTGGGTGCAATCGGGCCGTTCTGTTACCAAATTGGGTAGCAACAGTTTTATTTTGTTCGTTCACTGAGCTTCTGGTAATATCATCCGCCTATGCGCTACTTACTTTCTCTCGCTTTGTTACTCGCCGTGCTTTGGCTCTCTATTTCGGGGGTCTATAAGCCTGTGCTCTTTGGCTTAGGCACATTTTCGGTGTTTCTGGTGGTTTGGCTTGCTCACCGCATGGATGTAGTTGGCGTGGAGCATAATCCCATTCTTTATTCATGGCGGCTGCCTATTTACTGGGTTTGGCTCGTTGGAGAGATTATCAAGGCCAATATCGTGGTAGCGAAATTAGTGATGAATCCTGATGGCATCCGTCCTCGCGTAATCACTGTACCCGTTCCACATCAAACGGCGGTGGCAAAGGTTACCTACGCCAACTCCTGCACGCTTACACCTGGAACAGTGACCCTATTGTTAGAGCCGCACGAACTTACGGCCCATGTACTTGACGACAGTTCAGCGGCAGAGCTACAAACAGGCACGATGGCCGCTAAAATATCGTGGCTGGAACATCGCGCGGCAAACAAGGAGCGCAATCGAACATGACCATCGTAATGGTGTTAACCATTCTTTTGCTGTTTACCACAATGGCGTTTGCATTAGTGCTCGCGCTCAAAGGACCGAGCAACTATGACCGTATTCTAGCGGTCAATGTATTTGGCACTAAAATTGTGTTGGTCGTTGCTATAATCACACTCTTTACTGGCCACTCAGATTTAATTGATGTGGCCTTGGTGTACGCCTTGATTAACTTCATCTCGATTGTAGCCGTGCTCAAGCTGACTAAAATGGGCGACCTCGGTCGCGCAGGCAATGGGGACATAACGGATGGCTGAACAATTGCTGGATATCCTTTCATGGATTTTATTGTTAAGCGGGGGCGTGTTTGGCGTTATTGGAGGACTGGGACTCGTACGTTTTCCAGACTTTTACACACGACTGCACGCGGCGGGCATCACCGACACTCTGTGCGCTCTGTTGATTATAGCGGGGCTGATGTTACAAGCCGGGCTGAGTATCTTAACGCTTAAGCTCGCGCTTATTTTATTGTTCCTACTGTTTACCGCCCCCACGGCTAGCCACGCTTTGGCCCGTGCAGCCGTGGTTGATGGCATAGAACCACAGGTTAATGAAACACCTGAGGAGAAGACGTCATCGAATATTTAATTAACATCGGACTGTTGCTGTTTTTACTCATCATCGCCGTAGCGGTGGTGCGTTCGCGCGAGCTACTCACCGTGACCATGCTCTTTGCAATTTATTCACTCCTGTCGGCAGCGCTTTTCGTGGTGCTCGATGCGGGCGATGTGGCGCTTACCGAAGCCGCCGTCGGGGCGGGGATTTCAACTATTTTGTTACTCGCGGTACTCGCGCTCGTCCCGCGTACGGAAGTGGTGCGTAAAGGCATTAATTGGCCAGCCATGATTGTTGTTTCGCTCACGGGTGCCGTATTAATTTACGCCACGCTCGACTTCCCTGAGTTCGGCCGAGCGGACAATCCGGTACAAACTCACGTGGCGCCCTACTACATTGAGAACACTTATAAAGATATGGGAATTCCCAATATCGTGGCGGCCATATTGGCTAACTATCGTTCAATAGATACGCTCGGCGAAGGTTTTGTCATTTTAACCGCAGGTTTAGCCGTATTTGCTTTGCTCGGCACCCGCCGGCGCACGCGTAAGAAACCGAAGGTCGAAATATGAGAGATAACGGAATCTTGCGCGTTGTCGCGCGCTTTTTAATCCCGCTCATCATGTTGTTCGCCTTGTATATTCAGTTTCATGGTGAATACTCGCCAGGGGGTGGCTTTCAGGCTGGTGTGGTGTTTGCCGCGGCGTGGATTCTGCTGGCCTTAATTTACGGTATTGAAGCCGCACTAGAAGTAATACCAGAGCGCGCGATGTATGTGTTGATGTTATTGGGCATACTCGTTTACTGCGCGGTTGGTCTCGCTGGAGTGCTACTCGGCAGCCATTTTCTAGACTACAGCCCACTGCTAGCGAGCCCTAAAGGGGCACAACAACTTGGCATTGTAACCGTAGAGTTTGGGCTCGGTATCACTGTGTCGACCGTGGTGATGCTGATTTTCACGCTTTTTGTGCGGCGCAAAGCCGAGCTTGATCACGACGGAGCACACTGATGGTCTGGATGGGATTGTTCAACTACTGGGTGGTTATCGCCCTCATGATGATCGGTTTTTATTGTGTGATTGCGCACGGCAATATGACCAAGAAGATCATCGGGCTTAATTTATTTCAAACGTCGGTTTTTATTATGTTTATTTCGGCGGGTAAAATTATTGGCGGCTCAACCCCCATTTTACGCGAGGGGGTCGACATCTACTCCAACCCGCTACCCCATGTTTTGATCTTAACCGCCATCGTTGTTGGCGTCGCCACCAATGCCGTCGGCCTCGCCCTCGCAGTACGCGTGCAGGAAAATTTTGGCTCTATCGAAGACGATGAGCTCAATGAAGAAGATCAAGCAGAAAACGAAGAGCGCCAACCATGACCTTGCTTGAATTGATGCCTTTCAGCGTACTGATCCCGCTGATTGTTGCTCCCGTCTGCGCGTTGTTGCCTGGCCGACTGCTGCCGTGGCTAGTCGCCTTTGCGGCGGTGACTGCGTCGGCGCTCATTATGCTGCAAGTACTGCCAGCGGCTGTCGAAGAACCCCTGCGATACGCGTTCGGCACTTGGGCGCCCCCCATCGGCATTGAATTTAGAGTGGATGCCGTTAACGGTTTTATCGGCGTGATGGTTAGCCTCATGGCCGCCATTATATTGCCGTGGTCGCGACTAAGCGTAAACCAAGAACTGCCAGAAAACCAAGGCTTGTTCTATGCCCTATTCTTGATTGCCTATTCGGGTTTAATGGGTATGACACTGACGGGCGACGCGTTTAATTTGTTCGTCTTTCTAGAAATCTCGTCTTTATCAACCTATGCGCTAGTTGGGCTCGGCCGCGCCAAAGCGGCACCTCTGTCGGCCTTTCGTTATTTGATCATGGGTACGCTCGGCGCCACTTTCTATTTGATTGGTGTTGGCTTGTTGTACATTATGACCGGCACACTAAACATGGTGGATCTCGCCGATCGGCTGCCAGAAGTGGCCGACACGCGAGCCGTGCAAGCCGCATTTGCCTTTATTATCGTCGGAATTGGCGTCAAGCTCGCTTTATTTCCCCTGCATCGTTGGTTACCTGGCGCCTACGCGAACGCCCCCTCAGCCATTTCAGTGTTTTTAGCATCTACCGCCACTAAAGTCGCGGTATATGTCATGCTGCGCTTAGTATTCACTGTATTCGGGATCGAGTTTGCCAACGCTATGCCCTACGCCGAAGTGTTTTTTGTGCTCGGTATAGTAGGCATCCTACTACCCTCGATCTGGGCGATTGAACAAGATAATCTTAAACGTTTATTAGCCTATTCAAGCGTCGCACAAGTGGGCTACATCATCTTAGCCATTAGTTTACTGTCGGTAACCGGTCTAGCGGCTGGCTTAGTGCATTTATTTAATCACGCGCTAATTAAGGGCGCGCTGTTTATGTGTGTCTGCACGGTAATTTATCAAACCGGTTCGTGCCGACTCGCCACTTTTCACGGTCTTGGGCGGCAAATGCCGCTGACCATGTTAGCGTTTGTCTTGGTAGGCTTGAGTTTAATTGGGGTGCCGCTCACCGTGGGTTTTATTAGTAAATGGGTACTGCTACAAGCGGCGATTGAACAGAGCAATTGGCTGGCCGTTGCCGTCGTTTTGGTGGGCTCCTTATTAGCCGTAATCTATATTGGCAAAGTCGCTGAAGCAGCTTGGCTTAAACCGGCACCTGAGAATCAAGCGCCTGTTCGCGAAGCGCCACTTGGCTTACTCTTACCCATGTGGCTACTGGTCATTGCTAACTTCTATTTTGGCATTGATACGCGGCTTACTTTAGATATAGCCTATGCGGGCGCACGCGTCTTACTCGCAGGAGTTGCGCCATGACCCCTAGCATGCTCATTGCTTTATTAATCCTTACACCATTATTGGGTGCGGTTGTTATTGCGCTTGTGGGTCGGTGGCCCAATGTGCGCGAAGGCGCGACATTAGTCACGGCCGCCACGTTATTTGGTCTTGCGACACAGTTAATTGCACCCATCGTAGCCCGTAGCGAAGTCGCGCTGGTTGTCGCCGAACCTCTACCCGGTCTGGCGATTGCATTTAATGTTGAACCGCTTGGCATGATCTTTGCACTGTTAGCGAGCCTGTTGTGGTTTGTAACGTCAATCTATGCGTTTGGCTACATGCGCAGCGCTGAAGAGCCGCGACAAACCAGCTTTTACGTATTCTTCGCAATCGCTATTAGCGGCGCGATGGGCGTGGCGACCGCTGGTAACCTACTGACACTGTTCATTTTCTATGAAGTGCTAACACTCAGCACCTGGCCGTTGGTTACCCATAAGCAGACCGCTGCGGCACGAGCCGGCGGACGCACCTATTTAGGTGTGCTACTCATCACCTCCATCGGCCTATTATTACCTGCCATCATCTGGACCTGGGTGGTTGCAGGCACGTTAGATTTTACGCCTGGCGGTATTCTTAATGGTTTGATGGGCCCAGGCGCTGCGGCGCTACTACTCACGCTCTTCGTCTTGGGCGTTGGCAAAGCCGCAGTGATGCCAGTGCATCGCTGGCTGCCCGCCGCTATGGTTGCGCCTACCCCTGTTTCGGCGTTGTTGCATGCCGTGGCAGTTGTCAAGGCTGGGGTATTTACCATCACCAAAGTGGTGATCTATATTTTCGGCTTAGACTTTTTAGCCGAAGTCCCCTTAGAAAGATTTTTAGTCTACCTAGCCGGTTTCACCATTGTGGCCGCGTCTTACTTTGCGCTTAAGCAAGTCGAGATAAAGCGCATGCTCGCTTACTCAACCATTAGTCAATTGAGTTACATCGTTATGGCGGCACTGCTGCTAGCACCGTTTGCCGAGATCGGTGCAGTTGTGCATATCGTGGCGCACGCATTTGGTAAAATCACATTATTTTTCTGCGCAGGCGCCATTTATATTGCCTCGGGCAAAACGCGGGTAGATCAGTTACGCGGTATCGGTTTGCGTATGCCGTTCACCATGATTGCGTTTACGATTGGTGCTTTATCGATGATTGGCGTACCACCGACTGCTGGCTTCGTATCAAAGTGGTACATCATCGCCGGCGCTTTTCAAGTAGAGAGCTATTTCACACTCGTTGTGCTGATGCTGTCCACAGGCTTGAACGCCGCCTACTTCCTACCCATAGTGTTTCGCGCCTTCTTCCGTCCCGAAGTTCACGCGCCAGCTCGTGACCACGGCGAAGCGCCATGGCCCATGGTGGCGGCGCTCAGCTTTACCGCATTGTTAGTCATTGCGTTCTTCTTTTTTAATGGACCCGTCGTCGATATCGAGAAGCGCATTTTGGAGGTGGGACTGTGATCAAACAGCATGAGCGCGATAGAGCTCGTTACACGCAAACGAGTGAGGAGCGCGAGCAAGCACTTCGAGACGGCGCCAAGGATTGGTTAGTACAACCCCGCACGATTAAAATGCTGTGGGGGGTATTTGCCCTTATTTTACTCGCGACAGTCGCAGCGCAATGGTGGGTGCACGTGCACGCTTATTTTAGAGCCGATGGTTGGTTTGGATTTTATGCAGCCTATGGCTTTTTAAGCTGCGTGGCTATGGTGCTGTTCGCCAAAGTGCTGGGACTGCTCCTCAAACGACCCGACGACTATTACGGTGAGCCCAACGATCTAGACGACGCACACGAGGACAGCGACCATGTTTGAGTTTGTGCTGCCGCCTGCACTAATAATGATTCTAGGTGCCTTGCTGGTTGCTGTGGCGCGCGATGCCCTGCGCCCGTGGATAGCCCTTGCGACTCCGTTAGTCACGCTCTATGCCGTCTGGTTGATCCCCGACGGTATACACCTCACGACCACCTTTTTAGGCTACGAAATTCAGGTCGTAGAAGGCAGTCCACTGCGGCGTTTATTCGCCACGGTATTCGCCATTATGGCTTTTGGAGGGGTGCTATTCGCCTTTAGGCAATCGCGCTGGTACGAGCTCTCTGCGGCATTGATGTACGCCTCGGGGGCTATCGGGGTAAGCTTTGCGGGCGACCTGATAACCATGTTCGTTTTTTGGGAAGTCATGGCATTGTTTTCGACCGTGGTAGTCTGGTGTGGGGGCACCGAAGCCGCGCGCGCCGCGGGTATTCGCTATGCCATTATTCATTTGGTGGGCGGCATCATATTAAAAATTGGTATCGAAGGGGTGATGGTGCAAACCGGCAGTGTGGAGATTCGCGCGCTAAGCCTTGATTCATTCGCCGCGTGGATGGTCTTTGCGGGGGTACTCATCAACGCCGCCGCTCCCCCACTCAGCGCTTGGCTGGCCGATGCTTATCCAGAGTCGAGCCCCATGGGCGGGGTATTTCTATCTGCGTTCACCACGAAGACGGCTGTCTTGGCGCTCATACTGCTATTCGCTGGGCAAAGCCTCCTGATCTGGATTGGCGTGTTTATGATTTTCTACGGCATTATATTTGCGCTGTTAGAAAACGATATGCGACGCATTTTGAGCTACTCAATCGTAAACCAAGTCGGGTTTATGGTGGTGGGGATTGGCATAGGGACCGAACTCGCTCTCAATGGGGCAGCCGCACATGCCTTCACCCATATTATTTATAAAGCGTTGCTGTTTATGAGTGCAGGCGCAGTGCTGTACCAAACAGGCGTACGCAAATGCTCTGAGCTCGGCGGCTTATATCGCACCATG